>DATIPQ010000086.1 GCA_035471785.1 Acidobacteriota bacterium | reverse complement strand
ATACTACGACGGACGGCTCTTCTCCACCTGCACCAACTTCCCGCTGGATCTGCTTTTTTTGCGCGACGACGATATTCCGGAATATGTCGAGGAAGGAGTCACCGACCTGGGCATCGCGGGACTCAACATCGTCCACGAGTACGACTCCAACGTGGTCCAGCTTGAAAAGCTTGGGTTTTCTGGATGCCGTTTGTGCATCGCCGTACCCAAGCGCTCGGGCGTCAGCGACGTCAAGCAACTCAATGGCAAGCGCATCGCCACTTCCTACCCATCCTCCCTGCAACGCTATCTGCGAGAACGCGGACTGGACTGCGAGATCGTCAAGATCAGCGGATCGGTGGAGATCACTCCCAGCCTCAACGTGGCCGAGGCCATCTGCGACCTGGTGTCCACCGGCAGCACCCTGCGCCTCAACGACCTGGAGCCCATCGAGACCATCTTGCAGTCAGAGGCGGTGCTGATCGGCAATCCCGACTCCTTCAAGGACTCGCGCAAGCGCGAGCTGATCGAGAGGCTGCGGGTGCGGGCCCGGGGTACGCTCAAGGCCCGTAACACCAAGTATGTGATGATGAACGTGCCCAACGCCAAGCTTGAAGAGGTTGAAGGCATCTTGCCGGGCATGAAGTCGCCTACCGTGATGCCGTTGGCCCATGACGACATGTCGGCCGTCCACTCGGCCGTCCCCGAAGAGGACTTCTGGGACGTCATCGAGCGGCTCAAGCAAGCAGGCGCAGAGGATATCCTGGTGGTGCCGGTCGAGAAAATGGTGCTCTGAATGTTGAAACGATACGTACTGCGAGACCTGAGCGACGGCGACGTTGAGCGGCTGTGCCTGCGCAATCCGCTGCAGGACGCCGAAATCATGCGCCGCTGCCAGGATATCTTCGAGGCCGTGGCCGGCCGGGGCGAGGACGCGCTGCGCCAGTTCACCCGCGATTTCGACGGCGTGGAGCTGGACGAGATCGAGGTCAGCGACGGGGAGAGGCGGGAAGCTCTGCGAGAAGTCTCGCAAGAGACCTGGGAAGCCCTGCGCAGCGCTGCCGACAACATCCGCTCCTTTCACAAGGTGCAGGCCTGGGAAGAGCCCCGGGTCGACATCGGCGAAGGCATCGAGTGCTGGAGAGAGACGCGTCCCATCGAGCGGGTCGGACTCTACATCCCGGCGGGAACCGCTCCCCTGCCCTCTTCGGTGCTGATGCTGGGTGTCCCGGCACGGCTGGCGGGATGCGCTCAGGTGGTGATGTGCTCGCCTCCCCGCAAAGACGGCTCGGTGGCTCCCGAAGTCCTGGCCGCAGCCGAACTGATCGACGCCGACGCCGTCTACAAGCTGGGAGGAGCCCAGGCCATCGCCGCCCTGGCGCTGGGCGCGGGCTGCGTCCCCCGCGTGGACAAGATCTTCGGACCCGGCAACCGCTGGGTGCAGTCGGCCAAGCTGGTAGCCTTTCAGTACGGGACGGCTATCGATTTGCCGGCCGGTCCCAGCGAAGTGCTGGTGGTGGCCGATGAGGAGGCAGAGGCCCGTTTCGTGGCCGCCGACCTGCTCTCTCAGGCCGAGCACGGCAGCGATTCGCAGGTGGTGCTGGTGAGCGACAGCGAAGAGCTGATCAGCGGCGTGGCCTTGCAACTCGACGCCCAACTCGAGGAGCTTCCCCGCCGGGGACTGGCCGCCGATGCGCTTCGGCAGAGCTTCGCCGTCCTCTGCGACGACCTTGAATCGGCCATCGAGTTCAGCAACCGATACGCCCCCGAGCACCTCATCCTCAACCTGCGCGAAGCCGAGCGCTGGGCCGGATGCGTCCTCTCGGCGGGCTCGGTTTTCCTGGGTCCCTGGACGCCCGAAGTGGCCGGAGACTACGCCTCGGGAACCAACCACACCCTGCCCACCTCGGGCGCCGCCCGGGCCTTCTCGGGAGTCTCTCTGGACAGCTTCATCAAGAAAATCACCTTCCAGCGCATCGAGCGCCGTGGACTGGAGGCTCTCTCGCCCACCCTGCAGCAACTGGCCCGGGTGGAAGGCCTTGAAGCCCACCGGCGCGCCGTCTCGCTGCGCCTCGAACAGGACGGAGGGGCGCCATGAGTTCTTTCGACCTGAATGCCCTGGTGCGCCCCAACGTGCGCACCCTCAAGCCCTATCAGTCGGCACGCGACAGCATTCAGAGCGGGGTGCTGCTGGACGCCAACGAAAATCCCTACCCGGTCCTCAAGGACGGCATCCAACTCAACCGCTATCCCGACCCCAACCAGGCCGAGCTGCGGCGGGCGCTGGCCGATTACGTCGGGCTGGACGCCCCCAACGTCCTGGCCGGCGCCGGATCAGACGAAGTGCTGGACTGGATCTTCAAGGTCTTCCTGCAGCCGGGCAAGGATCTGGCCGCCATCCTGGAGCCGACCTACGGCATGTACCGGGTGCAGGCCGACATCATGGGGGTGGAGGCGGTCGGCCTCAGCCTGCACGGCGAGGATTTCAGCTTCTCGGCCTCACGCTATCTGCAAGAGGCGCCCCGGAAAGCCAGGGTGGCGTTTCTATGCTCGCCCAACAACCCCACCGGCAACCTGCTGGAGGGCGAAGAGGTCCTCAAGCTGTGCCGCGACTGGGGCAAGATCGTGGTGCTGGACGAGGCCTACGTCGAGTTCGCCGACCGGCCGTCGATGGCTGCTCAAGTGCGCGCGCATCCCAACCTGGTCATTATGCGCACCCTCTCCAAGGCCTTCGGACGGGCCGCCATCCGCCTGGGGTATGCGCTGGCCTCGCCGCAAATCATCGAGTACTTCCGCAAGGTCAAAGCTCCCTACAACCTCAATGCATTGACCCAGCGCCAGGGCGTCCTGGCGTTGCAGGAAGGGCCCTCGCGACTTGAGAAAATCCTCAGCGAGCGGAGCCGCCTGCGCAGAGCCTTGCAGAATATCCCGGCCGTGGGACCCATCTTCGCCTCCCAGTGCAACTTTTTGCTCTTCAAGGTGGCGGACGCTTCTCTGCTCTGCCGCAAGCTGTTGGAGCGCGGAGTGGTGGTGCGCGACCGCTCTTCCATGCCCGGACTGGCCGACACCATCCGCGTCAGCATCGGACGTCCCGAGGAAAACGACCTCTTCCTCCACGAGTTCAGGCGTCTGGTGGCTCCCGAGTCTGCGACGGCCGCCGCCAGCCAAGGCAGGCAGCCCCCAGGAGGACACCATGCGTAGCGCTGAAATCAGCCGTCAGACCCGCGAAACCCAGATCGGCCTGCGCCTCGACCTGGACGGCAGCGGCGAGTCCCAAATCGATCTTCCGCTGGGATTCCTCAGCCATATGCTCGACTTGCTGGTCAAGCACTCCCTCGTCGACCTCAAGGTGAGCGCCGCCGGCGACCTGGGGGTCGACGACCACCACCTGACCGAGGATCTGGGCATCGGGCTGGGACAGGCCATCCGGGAGGCGCTGGGCGACAAGCGGGGCATCCGCCGCTACGGATTCTTCATCCTGCCCATGGACGAGGTGCTGTGCCAGGTGGCCCTCGACCTGGGAGGGCGCTATGCCTTCGCCAGCGACTACCGCCCTCAGCGCGAGCAGGTGGGGGACCTGTCCACCGAGATGGTCAACCACTTCTTCGCCTCGCTGGCCAACCAGGCGGGCATGAACCTGCACATCCGCCTGCTCGACAGCGGAGAAAACGAACACCACCGGGTGGAGGCCATTTTCAAATGCTTCGCCCGAGCCCTGCGCGCCGCCCTGGAACCCGACCCGCGCCTGGGACAGGAAATACCGTCCACTAAAGGAACGCTATGCTGACGCAACGCCCAACTCCCGATTTGCAACTCACAAGTCTCCCCGAATGCATCTGCGCCTGGGACTTGGTCTTTGCAAGTTGTCAGTTGCCGGGCCGGAGGCTGCGATGATCGTCGTCATCGACTACGAAGCCGGCAACCTCTACAACGTGGCCAATGCCCTCACCCATCTGGAGCAGGACTTCCAGATGTCGGGCGACCCCGAGGTTGTGAGCCGGGCTTCCCGGGTGATCCTGCCTGGAGTGGGCGCCGCCGGGGCCGCCTGCGATTCGCTGCGGCGTCAGGAACTCGACGACGTCATTCTCCGACTCAAGGTGCCCTTCCTGGGCATCTGCCTGGGACTGCAACTGCTCTTCCGGCGCAGCGAAGAGGAAGACGCTCAACTTCTCGAGCTGCTGCCCGACACCGTCCACCGTTTCGACTCCAGCCGCCTCAAGGTCCCCCACGTGGGATGGAACGCGGTTCAAATCACGCGCGACGACCCCCTTTTCGAAGACATCGGGACGGGAGCCTATTTCTATTTCGTGCACAGCTATTTCGTCCCCTTGCAGCCCGGCACCATCGGGCAGACCACCTACGGAGGCCCGTTCTGCTCGGCGCTGCGCCACAACAACTACTGGGGCGTCCAATTCCACCCAGAACGCTCCGGCACCCAGGGTCTGCGCCTGCTCAAAAACTTCCTGGAGGTGAAATGCTAGTCATACCTGCCATCGACCTGATCGGGGGACGCTGCGTTCGGCTCTATCAGGGCGACTACCAGCAGCAGCGGACCTACTCGGAAGCGCCCGTCGACCAAGCCAGGCTTTTCGAGTCGGCGGGCTTCAGGCGCATCCACGTCATCGACCTGGAAGGCGCCCGCGAGGGCAGCGGGGTCAACCGCGAGGTCATCGGCCAGATCGCGCGGGGGGTGAAGATCCGCGTCCAGACGGGAGGCGGCATCCGCAGCGGAAGCGACGTCCAGCAACTGCTCGACAGCCGGGTCAGCTACCTCATCCTGGGCACCTCGGTACTGGAAGATCCCAAGACGGTGGCCCAGTGGATGGAGCGCTGGGGCGAGTCCTCTTTTATCGCCAGCCTCGACCTGCGCGACGGCAAGCTGAAGAGCCACGGATGGCTGGAGGAAAGCGACGTGACCCTGGAACAGGCCGTCGAGCGCATCGAGAAGCTGGGCTTCCCCGAGATCATCTGCACCGACATCGCCTCGGACGGCACCTTGCAGGAGCCCAACTACGCCACCTATGAGAGCCTGCGCGAACTATTGCCGACGGGCGTCCTGCTGCTGGCCGCCGGAGGCATCAGCGCCCCCGCCCACGTCACCCGCCTGCAACAAGCCGGCGTCTCCGGCGCCATCGTCGGCCGCGCCATGTACGAAGGCGACTACTCGCTGGAGGAGTGGGCTGATGCAGGTTAACCGGAGGTATTCATGTTAGCCCGCCGCATCATTCCCTGCCTCGACGTCGACGCCGGACGCGTCGTCAAGGGCACCAACTTCGTCAACATCCGCGACGCCGGCGACCCGGTGGAGCTGGGACGCCGCTACTACGACGAAGGCGCCGACGAACTGGTCTTCCTCGACATCACGGCCACTCACGAGCAGCGCAAGACCATGCTGGAATGGGTGCGGCGGGTGGCGCGATCCATATTCATCCCTTTCACCGTGGGCGGAGGCATCCAGTCGCTCGACGACATGCGTGAACTGCTGCGCGCCGGAGCCGACAAGGTATCCATCAACTCGGCCGCCATCAAAAATCCCGACCTGGTGCGCGAAGGGGCCCGGGCCTTCGGCTCGCAATGCATCATCGTGGCCGTGGACGCCAAGCGGCGCCAGGACGACTCCTGGGGCGTCTTCACCCACGGCGGCCGCCGCGACGCCGGATCCGACGCCCTGCAGTGGATCGTCCAGGCCGAAGAGCTGGGCGCCGGCGAAATCCTTCTCACCTCGATGGACCGCGACGGCACCCAGGACGGCTACGACCTCGACCTCTTAGGCCGCGTTTCCGAACTGGTGCGCATCCCCGTCATCGCCTCCGGCGGCGCCGGTTCCCCCCGACACCTGTTAGAGGGCTTGCGCGACGGCAAAGCCGACGCCGTCCTGGCCGCCAGCATCTTCCACTACGGCAAGCACTCGATCGCCGAAGTCAAAGACTACCTCTCCCGCCACGGAATCCCCATCCGCCCCATCCGGGAGGCGAGTTGATGCTGGCAGAAGCGAATGAGGGCAGGTGCTATTTGTGTTGAACGAGAGTCCGAGCTCGCTGAAGGCGGGCAATTCACTAGCCCAGGGTGGCGCCCGCGGCAAGCGAAGCGCAGCAAGGGCAGAACCCTGGGTTCAGATCCCAGGGAAAACAAACCCTTTAAGGGTGCAATAAACTAGGCTGCGAGATCTTCCAAATGACCAAAAGCCTCATCAATACCCTGGCCTGGGACAAAATGAACGGCCTCATCCCCGCCGTGGTGCAGGACGCCCGCACTGGACGCGTCCTCATGCTGGCCTACATGAACCGTGACGCCCTGCAAAAAACCCTCGACACCAACCAGGTCACCTTCTATTCCCGCTCCCGCGCCCAACTCTGGACCAAGGGCGAAACCTCGGGCAACACCCTGACCCTCATAGAAATCCGCCCCGACTGCGACAACGACGCCGTGCTGGTCATCGCCGAACCCGCCGGCCCCACCTGCCACACCGGACGCACGTCCTGCTTCGGCCAGGACGCCGACCACACCGCCTTGGAGTCCCTGGGCGAACTCGACCGCCTCATCCAACAACGCCACCGCGACCGACCGCCCGACTCCTACACTACAACTCTCTTCGAAGCAGGCTTAGCCAAGATGGCCCAAAAAGTCGGCGAAGAGGCCGTCGAAGTCGTCGTCTCAGCCCTGGAAGAAGAATCCCGCACCATCGAAGAGTCCGCCGACCTCCTCTACCACCTGACCGTCCTCCTCCGCTCCCGCGGCCTCTCCCTGACAGATGTCGCCACCACCCTCTCCCACCGCCGCCACCCGAAATAGTCTCTTCTTGCCCAGCTTCTCACCTTCTTGAAGAGTCCCTTAGAGTAAATGTTCGCGAGCAGGCACGATCACCCTCTCAGTGGCCTTGCCGAGAACGAAACCTAGTAAAGAGGCGGTCATTGGATCAAACATCGTAAGAACCTCAAGGAGAATATCTTGAACGAATCGCCTGATTCTATCAGAGGTACGAAGCGCATCAGTCGCCCATAGGATCTCTGCCATTCTTGCCGGACCACCGGTGCTATACTGCTCACTTGGAGGTAAAGCCATGGAAGTGCCGCTGACGAAGGAGCAGAAGCGTGAGCTGGCGGAGAAGGCTGATCGGCTCAAGGTGAAACCGGCCGATCTTGCGGCGGCCGCTATCCGCGATTTTCTGGGCCGCATGGATTCCGACTTCGAAGCGGCAGCGGACTACGTGCTGAAGAAGAACCGCGAACTGTACCGCCGCCTGAGCTGATGCGATTCCTCACCCTCCGCGAGGTCCAGCATCTCCAGCAACAACTTATCGAGGAGAGCGGCGGGATTCACGGAATCCGCGATGCGGCAGCACTGGAGTCCGCCGTGGCCCAGCCTCACATGAGCTTTGGCGGCGAAGACCTTTACCAAACCCTGGAAGAGAAAGCCGTCGCTCTCGGCTTCTCTCTAATCAAGAATCATCCTTTCCTGGACGGCAACAAGCGCATCGGACACGCAGCCCTGGAGACCTTTCTGTTCCTCAACGGCCACGAGCTGAGAAGCCCTGTCGACGAGGCTGAAAAGGTCATTCTGGCCGTTGCGGCCAGCGAGATGGGGCGAAACGACTTTCTGAAATGGGTCACGAAGTGCATTGTTGAAGTCCCCGGCTGAGAGAGAAGGATGGTCCATCGAGTGTTCTGGGGTGTGCGTTGACGTGCAAGCGGAGATCGCCTAGCATCGCCTGACCGAACCAGCTCGACTCTTGAACGGGGGATTTGTGTGATGAAGTATGCCACTTTGGTTTGCATTGGATTACTGCGCAACCGGAGGGCGAATCGGAGGAATAGAATCCGAAGCGCGGAGAGCCGCGGCGGGAAGGCGGGCCGTGGATGGGCGGTGCAGGATCAGGGAATTCAGGACAGGCTGAAGGGCTGGTTCGGGCTATCGGGGGGGGGGCCGGGCTGATTGTGCTCAACAGCATGATCGGGGCCGGGATTTATGCGCTGCCCTCGGCGCTGGCGCCGCTGGGGCGGTGGGGACCCTGGATGTTTATCCTGGCCGGGGTTGCCATGGCCGCCGTGGTCATCACCCTAGCCCGGCTGGCCACCTACTTCGAGCGCACCGGGGGGCCCGGTTCTCTCGGCGCTGGTTTCTACTGTGCTGGCAGTGGCCGGATTCTATGCCCTCATCCAGTGGGTCTATCTCTCCCTGGGCAATGCCGACCTCGGCTTGCTGGCCTTCGCCGCCATCGGAACCATCTTCTATGGACTGGAACGCCGCCAGCCCAGGGCCTGAAACGCAACCGATCCAAATCCCGTTGACAGGGGCGGCGCAATGGCCTAGCATCGGGCCTCAGAGCAATTCCTAAACAAAATTCAACCCAAGGGGGAGGCACTATGAGGTACGTTGCTTGGATTTGCGCGATGTTGCTGCTGGCGGGGTGTGCGGCGCCGGCGGAGGAAGAAGGGCTGGATCCTGCGGAAGTCAGGCAGGCCCTCGATGCGGTCAATAGCCAGTTCGCTGAGGCCTTCAACAACCATGATCCGGATGCGCTTGTCGGACTCTACAGCGAAGACGCCACGCTTATGCCCCAGGGCGCGCCAGCCGCTCAAGGAAGCGAGGCCATTCGGCAGTTCTTCGCGGATCTTTTCGCAAGCGCGAGCCCCTCGGACATGACGCTGACCATTCAAAAACTCGAGATTCACGGCCAGGTCGCGGTAGATGTCGGCCAGTTCTCGATGAACCTGAATCCTCCCGGACAGGATGAGCCTGTGCTGGAGGAAGGCAAGTACGTAGTGGTGTGGAAGCAGGACGAAGGCGGAGCGTGGAAGCTCTACATCGATATCTTCAACTCCAACAGCATGCCGCCCGCTGCTGAAGAGAGCGAAGACGAGTCCGAGTAGCGGGTCGTCGAATCGGTCCAGCAAACGGGAGATGCGAGATGGCAAAGGGGGTCAAAGTGTGCCTGCAGGCTAAGTGTGCAAGTTTGCCGCAGCGGATGGTAGCCGTGGCGCTGCTGGCGGCGGTGATGGGAACGGCGGCCCTGGCCCAGCAGAACCCCAGTCCCGCCGATCTGGACGCACGTTTCGATGAATTGGCGGAGATGACGGCGGTTGAGATGAAGAGCCTGGGGGTGCCGGGGGCGGCCCTCGGCATCATGTACCAGGGCCGGCGCTTCACCCGGGGCCTGGGCGTCACCAACGTCGATCATCCTCTCACCGTTACCGACGAGACCCTCTTCCAGATCGGATCCATCACCAAGACTTTCACCGGCACCCTGCTCCTGAGCCTGGCTGAAGAAGGCAAGCTCGATCTAAACGCGCCGGTTCGCCGCTACCTGCCCGACTTCCGCGTCTCTGACCCGGAGGCCAGCGAGAAAGCCACAGTCCGCGACCTGCTCACCCACGTAGGCGGATGGGAGGGCGACGTCTTCGAGGGATACGGCGAGGGCGACGATGCGTCCGCCCGCTACGTCGAGGCGCTGGCTGAGGTGGAACAACTGGCCCCGCTGGGGACGGTCTGGTCCTACAACAACTCGGGTTTCGTGGTGGCGGGACACGTTGTCGAGGCCGTCACCGGAGACACCTACGAGGACGCACTGCACGAGCACGTGCTCGATCCGCTGGGACTGGAGCAATGCTTCATCCGCCCGGCGGACGTGATGACCCATCGATTCGCCGTCGGCCACGGCGCAGGCTCCTCGGGAGCGCGCGTGCTGCGCCCCTGGCCCATAGGACGCTACGCAGCCGCCGCCGGCGCCTTGGCTTGCAGCGTCCGCGACCTGCTGCGCTATGCCCGTTTCCACCTGGGCGAAATCGAAGCACCCGAAGTCCTGGCAGCGGAAGCCCTGCAGCGCATGCACCGGCCCATCCTCACCAAGCACGGGTCCCAGGCCCGCATGGCGCTCACCTGGCATGTCGACAGCGTCGAGGGAGTCGACCTGGTCTCCCATGGGGGCGGCACGCTGGGACAGATCTCGATGCTCACCCTGGTCCCCGAGCGCGGCTTCGCCTTCGCACTGCTCACCAACGCCGGAGGCGGCGGCCAGCTCACGCGCCAGATCCGCCGGGCGGCCCTGGAGTCGTTCCTGGGATTGACCGTAACCGACCCCGAGCCTATCGAAGCCGCAGAGGAGCGCCTGCGCCAGTACGTCGGACGCTACGTACGCCCATTCTCCGACGTTGTGGTCACGCTGAATGACGGCAAACTGCTGGCCCAGCTCATCCCCAAGAGAGGATTCCCCAACCGCGAGGCGCCCGTTCCGCCGCCGCGGCCGCCCTTTCCCGTGGGGCTCTACCGCGAAGACGGACTGGTCGTCCTGGAGGGTCCCCGCAAGGGCTCCACCGCCGACGTCATCCGCCTCGAGGACGGCTCCATCGGCTGGCTGCGCATGGGCGGACGCATCCACCGCCGGGTGGAGTGAACCGGCCAGGCTGACGGCAGCATGCGCCATCCCCGATTCCCTCCTCATCGGAACTCTCGCCGAAACCGATACGTCTGAATAGGTGGACCCATCGGGAAAAGCTGTCCGCTGCGATTGAACGGAGACGGGTTGAAAATGTATCCTAAGTCAGTGCGCACACTGGCCGCCGAAAGGGAACTCGCCAATAAGCTGGAAGCCCTGCAAGCCTCGGTCGAGAAAGTCATCCGGGGCAAGCACGAAGTGGTGCGCCTGGCGCTGGTGACTCTGCTCTCCAAGGGGCACCTGCTCATCGAGGACGTACCGGGCGTGGGCAAGACCACTTTGGCCCATGCTTTGGCCCGCTCTTTCGACTGCACGTTTCAGCGCATCCAGTTCACTTCAGACCTGCTCCCCTCCGACCTCACCGGCGTTTCCGTGTTTAACCAGTTGGAGCGCCAGTTCGAATTCCGCAAGGGCCCGCTCTTTGCCAACGTGGTGCTGGCCGACGAAATCAACCGCACCACGCCCAAGACCCAAAGCGCCCTGCTGGAGGCCATGAGCGAAGGCAAGGTGAGCGTCGACGACCGCACCCATTCCCTGCCCCAGCCCTTCATCGTCATCGCCACCCAAAACCCCATCGAGCACCACGGGACCTATCCGCTGCCCGAATCGCAGGTGGACCGTTTCATGATGCGGCTGCGCATCGGCTACCCCGGACGAGAGGACGAAAAGCAGATCCTGCGCTCCCAGATCACCTATCAGATGGCCGACCGACTGATTCCGGTGATGACGGCTGAAGAAGTGATCGCGGCCCAGCAGGCGGTCGACAAAGTGCAGCTCTCGGAAGAACTCCTCGACTACCTGATGGCGGTGGTGGAGGCCACCCGGCGAAGCGAGTACCTGCAGTTGGGCATCAGTCCGCGGGGAGCCCTGGCCCTCTACCGGGCGGCCCAGGCGGCCGCCTACCTGGCGGGACGCGAATACTGCGTCCCCGACGATATCAAGGACCTGGTGGTTCCGGTCTTCGCCCACCGCGTGACCGTCTCCCCCAAGTACTCGTCACCCTTGGATGACAGCCAGGAAGCCGCATCGGTGATCGAGAACCTGCTCAAGAAAATCCCGGTGCCACTCTGAAAATCATCCCAGGCAACGCTTTCCCGCGAAAACGGCGAGGAGGCCCCGTGGAATCCGCCCAGACAGCAGGCCAAGCGTCCCAGCAGAAGGAGGCTTCCGCTTCCAGGCGCAGCCTGCGCTCGGTCATCCTCCCCGCTCTCTATCTGTTGATGGCCGTGCTGCTGGCCGTCTTCAGCAACTATGCCAACCGCAACGGACAGTTCCGCATGTCGCGCGTCCTGGCCATTTTGGCCCTGCTGCTGGCCGTGGTGGTGTGCGTGACCCTGGTACCGCGCCTGATTCAGAAGATGCGGGGAGAGGGTTTCCGCACAGCTCATACCTTCCGCGTCACTCAACGGGGAGCTCTCTACCTGCTCACCGTGCTGGCCATCGCCTTCGCTTCCTTCAATACCGGAAACAACCTGCTGATTCTGGTGCTCTCGGTGTTGCTGGCTTCGCTGATCGTGTCGGGAATGGTGGCCAACGCCATGCTGCGCAAGCTCAAGGTCAGCCTTAACCTTCCGGCGGCCATCCACGCCCGCCAGAAGGTGATCTTCTTTCTGTCCTTGGAGAACCTCAAGAAGCGATTGCCCACTTTCGCCCTCCACCTCAGCGGACGCTTTTCCTTAGCCGGCGGCCAGGGCTCGGCCGAAGTGCAGGAAACCGCTTTCCCGTTCATTCCTCCCGGAGGGAACGCCAGCCTCCGCGTCGACTGCCGCTTTCCCAACCGCGGCGTCTACACGGTGGAGCGCTTCCAGGTTCACACCTCTTTTCCCTTCGGATTCTTCACCCGCGGACGCTCCATGGAGGTGCAGGGGCAGGTCATCGTCTATCCCGCCCGCATCGACCTGGACGCCCTGTGGATGCACTTTCCCTTGCTGCGTGAAGGACTGCGCGAAAGCAACCGCAAGGGACTGGGCGGCTCCCTCTACAACATCCGTCCTTACCGCAGCGGAGACATGGCCCGCTTCGTTCATTGGAAGGCTACCGCCAAGCAGGGGCAGTTGATGGTCAAGGACTTCGCCCGCGATGAAGACCGTCCTCTCAAAGTGATGTTTTCCACCTATCTGCCCTCCCGCGACCAGGAATCGCTGCGCTGCTTCGAGGACGCGGTGAGCTGCATCGCTTCGCTGGCCGAGCGTTTCTACCTGCGGGGCCGCCGCTTTAGCTTTGACTCGGGAGAATACCAGTCGGTGCTCAAGGGGTCGATTGGCGAGTACGAAGCGCTCATGCAGTATCTTTCTCAAGTTGCGCCCGCCTCCCGCAAACGGCTGCGGGCCTACGAGGCTGAAGGGACCGCCATTCTCTTCGCCGCCGGCAAAAGCGAGCAAAGCGATGGCCTGACCTGCATCGACTACCTGCGGCTGCCTCCGCTGGCCTCAGCCGATGCCGACGAGGTCTCGGCGCGGGACGAAGAGGCCGATAAGGCCCGCCAAGAAGATGCTGACGACAGCCCCGAGTCCTCGCCCACAAGGGCTGTAGCGTTTAAGCCGCGACCTGGGGCGGGAGTGTGAGAAACTGGTTGAGCCCATGTTGAGCCGCAACGGAAACCGCTACAGCGAATCAGCCTGGTCACAGGAGCAGACCTTCCAGTTGGCCACCTGCCTGCTCTTCCTGTGCGGATTCGCCACGCTGGTAGTCTCTCAGGCCGTCAGCCTGGCCCTGGGGCTGATGGTGGTGCCGCTGGTGTTCTTCAGCTACAAGATGGGTCCGCGTCCGCTTTCCCTTGGACGCCAGGTGCTGCTGCTGCTGGCGGTAGTGCTCTTCATGCTCCTCGACTACCTGCTGCTCTCCAGCTTCGTGGAGGGTACGGTTCATCTGCTCTTGCTGGCGGGATTGCTCAAGCTCTATGGGAGAAGCAACGACAAGGACTACTCGATCGTCTATCTCATCTCGCTGGGATTCCTGCTGGTGGCCTCAGCCTACACGATTTCCGCCGTTTTTCTGGCCTCTCTGATGATCTGGGTGACGCTGGCCATCTTCACCCTGCTGCTTTTCGAGAGCCGCAGGGCTTACCGCGACAATGCGGGAGCCGCCTTTTCCCTGACCAGCTATCTCAAAATGACGGCGGGGGTGGCGTTGCTGATCGCACTTATCGCCATCCCCATCTTCGTACTTATTCCTCGCACCAGCCTGGGATTCTTTCCGCCCGACCATAACCCCAACCAGCAACTGAGCGGATTCTCCGATCACGTCAATCTGGGCGACCTGGGACGCATCATTGAAAACTCGGCCACCGTCATGAGGGTGCAGGTCGACCGTCCGCCCGGCGAGCTTCCTCCAGACCTGAAATGGCGCGGGATCACCCTTTCCGGGTTTACAGGGCGGGGATGGGTCAATCCCAGCCAGAACCGCGACCGCCTCAGGTGGAGCGAAGAAGACCAGATCTTTCTGGTCCCGCGATCGCGGCGGTCCCAGGAAGACCTGCTGCGCCAGCGGGTGGTGACCGAGTTGCCCAGTCCCATGGTTTTCGGCGCCTCGCCGGCGGTGGCGCTGCGCAGCGGAGCCCGCTTCCAGCGTTTCTTCTACGACCAGTCGCTCAACCTCTACCGGGCCAGCGCCCAGCCGGGATCCTATACCGTCTTCTCCGACCTCATCTCGCACCGGGAGCGCATCAACGCCGCCCGCCAAGGACGCCTGCCGGACCGATTCATGCGGCCTTACCTTCAGCTCCCTCCCAACCTGAACAGCCGCATTCGCGACTTGGCCCAAGACATCTCCTTCGGCGAACGCAGCGACCTGGGCAAGGCCCTGCTCATCGAGGAATACCTGCGCGGAAACTACGGCTACTCGCTGGAAAACCGCTCGGCCCTGGCCGACGATCCACTCACCCACTTTCTCTTCGTGGGCTTGGTCGGACACTGCGAGTTCTTCGCCACCGCTCAGGCCGTCATGATGCGGACGCTGGGGATTCCTTCGCGGGTGGTCAACGGTTTCCGCAAGGGCGAGTACAACGAGTGGAGCGGACACTTCGTGGTGCGTCAGTCGGACGCTCACAGTTGGGCCGAAGGTTACTTTCCCGGAGCCGGATGGGTGGAGTTCGACCCCACGCCGCCGGCCCCCGTCAACGCTTCCAGCTATCCCGTGCGCATGGCCGGCCAATTGCTGCAAGCACTCGACATCTTCTGGAGCGAGATCGTCACTTTCGACCAGATGAAGCAGATCGGACTCATCCAGTCCGTCATCATCTCGCTGCGCAGAGCCTTGATCTGGCTGCTGGAGACGCCGCAAGCTCTCAAACAGCTCCTGAGCGCCTGGTGGAAGGGCATCCACGCCCGCTACGACCTGGCCTTGCAGGCCTCCTTTTGGCTCCTGCTGCTGAGCCTGGCCGCCTGGACCGCCTATCGCTACCGCCGCTACCTGCGGGCCTTTCTCAAGAAACGCATCCTGGGCAGCCACACCGCCGAGATCGCGCCTGAGTACTACCTGGAGATGCTGGACCTGCTGGAACGCAAAGGACTGCCGCGCGAAAGCTGGGAAACGCCGGCCGAATTCGCCGCCCGCGTGGGCCGGCGCCTGGGATCAGCCGCCCCCTCCCGCATCACCCAGCTCTACTACTCCAGCCGCTACGGACGACAACCGCTCTCGGAAGAGGACTTCTCGCTAATCCAGGAAAGCCTGCGCAGCCTGCGAGCCTTGGCCTAACCTGAACGGCGGCTTCCCGCATCAGAATGAGTACTTGATGGCGATCTCGATCTCGCGAGCCTCGTCGGCGGAAAAGATCTTTCCGAAAACCGAACTGCTCAAGTCGCTGTCGGGCAGGCCGAAGTTGACGTGGTTGAAGGCGTTGAATAATTGCACACGCAACTCCAGCACGTCGGAGTCGCTGATGCGGGCCCGCTTGGAGAAAGCCAGGTCCCAAACCTGCCGGCCGGGACCGTAAAGGATGTTGCGACCGGCCGTCCCGAAGGGGCCTGCCGCGGGGGCGAAGATGGAGGTATCGAACCACTCGTCCACGTTGGGCGTGAAGCCGGAGCGGGTGGAGCCGACCAGGTCGGGACGGTCGCCCGAGAGTCCATCGTTGTTGGGATCGCCGGAAACCGTGACGCTGAAGGGACCGCCGCTGCGCAAGCGGGTGATGCCGGAAATCCGCCAACCCTTGACCAGAGCGCCCCACAGTCCGCCGGCGTTGCGTCCCAGAGGCAGGTCCCAGAGATAGTTGATTTCGAAGACGTGACGGGGACCGTTGAGGGCCCGCTCGGCGTCCAGGTTGCGCGGGTTGGCGGGATTATCGGTCAAGTCGTTCATGCTGTTCTGCCAAGTGTAGTCGGCGGTCAGCGAGAACCCGTCTGAGAGCCGACGTTCTACCTCGACCTCCAGGGCATGGTAAGACCAGCTTCCGCCCGAAACCTCGATGTTGAAGAGCCCGAATTCGGGGTTGGGACGGCGAGGCTGGATGTCGCCTTCTCCAGGCAAGGGTACGTTTGAAGGCAACGACCTCCACCAGCCCAATCCCCGCGACCCTTCGTAGCCCGCCTCCACCACCCAGCGCTGGATCGGCTCGGCTTGCAGCCGCAGGCCCCATTCTTGAATGTAGGGCGTGCGGGCGTTGGGCTCGATGCCGTGAAAAGTCAGCTGGCGCTGGGTGACGTTTTGGAAAGGATCGGAAAGCTGCAACTGGGGCGTCTCAGAATCGGAACGGGCCAATTGGGAGAAGAAGAAAGGAAAGTTGCGCCCCAGATTGCGGATGAAAACGAACTCGCGGGGCGGATCGTGATCGATGGAATAGTTGGCCCGCAGCACGAACTGCTGATTTCCCCAGGGCGAATAGGCGATGGCGATTTGGGGCGAGAAGTCGTTGCGGTCGGGCAAGACCAGTCCGCGCTCTCCGGCGTCTTCCAACCCGAAGGCCAGCGCCTGGGGAGATCCGGCCAGCACCACCTGTCCGTTCAGGGGCGGCTCGAATTCCAGAGGCAGAAAGGTGGAAATGTTGTCGGCCCGCGACTGGTAGGGACGGAAGAAGTCATAGCGCAGGCCCAGGGTCAGATCGAAGAGATCGTTGATGCGCCAGCGGTCGTTGACATAGGCGCTCCAGCGGTAGGTCTCCAGATCGATGCGCTCGCTGCCCCTGGCCCTCTCGGCCTGTATGGGGAGGCCCAGCAGGAAGTCGGCGAAAGCGTCTCCGGTAAACCCGCCCGAAAACTCGAACTCGCCCCGGATGCCGTCTCCCGTGCGGTTGTTGAGAGGCTGGATGACGGTGTAGGAGCCGCCGAACTGCAGGTTATGGCGTCCGGCCACGTAAGTTGCCGCGACTTCGCCGCCGAACCGGGTGTTGGCGCTCGCATCGGGGCTCCCGCCATCGCCGAAATCGACGTATCCGGGCAACTCGACGTCGGGAAAGCCCTCGTCCTCCGGACCTCTTACACTAACCCCTTGAATGCCGAAGGAATCGTGCAACCCCACCCGTCCGGCGTTGACGGACAGCTCGCTTCTGACCGTGCGGCGGAAGAACACCCCTCCCCTAAAGGACAGGCGCGGACTCACCGTCTGGCTGTAGTCGACCGAGGCCTCTTGCTCGCGCCGCCTTTCCAGGGTCTCGAAGGGACGCAGTTCCTCCACCTCGTTTCCGTTGTTGTCGCTGAAGCTGTAGTTGCCGAAGATCTTGGATTCGTCGTCGAAGCGGTAATCGGCCCGGATGGAGAAGGAGTCCTGATTGGTAATATTGGGCAGGTTGTTGACGTAGTTGCGGTCAGGATCGCTCAGGTTGGGATCGGGCAAGACCTGCATCAAGGCCACGGCGGAAGGATCGAACCGCTGGCGGGGAATGCGGTTGCCGGGAAACGGCTGACCCGTGATCGGATCGATCACCGTCACGCCCGAAGCGGAAAAATCTCCCGCTTTCTCCAATACCGTGGGCACTCGGGAGATGAGCGTTGAACCGCGGATGATGCGCAAACCGTCATAGCTGCCCAGCAGCGTCAGATCCTCGGAGAAAAACGAGGTGCCCAGGTTGAACCCGAACTGGTTACGCTTGAACTCGGGCAGCGGCTGCCCGACGGGATCGAAGAAATTGCGGGCGTCAAGATTGTCGTTGCGGTGGAACTCGTAAACCGACCCGTGGAAGCGCCGCCGCTTGCGGGCCGGGAAGAGATTGACGACTTCGCTCAAAGAAACCGAGGAGCCCGAAGGACCGGGCGGAGCAATGCGCAATTCGGCGATCTCCTGCAAGGCCGGGTCGTCCTCGAAGGACTCATTGCGGCTGGCAACTTCTTGTCGCGGAGGATCTTCAGCAGCCCACACCCCGGCGGCTAGCAAGCACCAGAGCGAGGCCCCAAGAGCTATTTGTCGTAAGGCCACCTCACCCATCTTAAACGCTTGATCGGCGGTCGGCGTTTCGTTAATTACCCCGACCTGGGAGAGCGGGCATCAGTGCAGCAAACGCCCGCCCAACTTCATTTCCTGAACTTGGAACTGCGAACGCAGTCGAGGAGTGGCCACGGGGACTTCGATTTCGAAGCTCACCGTTTCGTCGTCGGGCGATATGACCTCCACCCCGTCGACGCGGCGCGGGAAGACGAAGCGGGCGCCCACGCCGTCTTCGGCGGGAGGGAAGTAGGCCACCGGTTCCAGTTTGGGGAAGAGGCGGGTAGAGAGGGCTGTGGTACGGCGCAAGGTTTCTACCGTCTGTACCTGAAAGTGCTGCTTGAATCGAAGCTCCCGGTCGGGTTCGTTGGAGCGGAAGGCCAGGGAGATCACGATCCAGCGGCGCACGTCGAGATCGAGAAGGCGCCGGCTGCCGCGGTCGAAATCCCGCCTTTCCACATCGCCCATCCCGGCGTAGCCGTTCTGCAATTGGCGGACGCGCACATAGGCCTGGCGGATGGGGGGTGCGGAAAGAAAGCGCACGAAGTAGGTGCTGAACAGCTCCCGTTCGCCGCGCACGCCGCTTCCCACGCCCTCCACCACCTGCGTGAAGGTTTCGCGGCGGGCCCAGGGAGACTCGTTGAGCACCCACACAGCCTCTTCTTCGGTCCATTCCCGGTAGCTCTTGCGGAGAGTTTCCCCGTTATCGGCCAAGGTGGGGACGAGAATCGCTGACAGGACAAGCCAGAGGAGGATGCGCCTTTTCATCGAGACCCAGTATACACGTTGCCCTTTTGCGTCCGGACGGCCAGCTGATCAGCGGCTTCCCACAACGATTCCCAAGTAACCCGGTTCCTTGCCCTCGTTGGTCTTGACCCGGGCCGGCATGGGCATCAGATCGATGATGGCCAGTCCTATCGCCAAGGCGGCCGCGTATTCGGGCATGGTCTCCTGACTGTGGACGACCATGTACAGTCCCTCGGGCACGCCTTGAAACTGCGCTTCGCGCACCTGCACCTGTCGCCATCCGGCTCTCTCCATCAGGGCCTGCAACTCTTCAGCGGTCCGGCGGGAATCATCCAGTCCGGCCACAGCCACGATATCGACCGGACCCGTCGGTTTGCCTGCCATGGCCCGCATGAATTTCTCTTCTTCATCGTCGGGAATGGCTCCCTGCTCTTCTTCGGCCCGCTGCAGAGCCGCAAGTGCCGCCTGGGCCTGCTCGGCGGCCCCTTCCGCCTCTTCGGCCCGGGCTTCCAGGTCGGCATTGCGCTGGCGCAGGCCGGCCAGTTGGGAGCGGATCTGCTCAACCTCGGCGCGGTCCTGACCGGCCTCAAACCCGACCTGCTCGAGCTGGGACTGCAGTTCCTCGATGCGCTCCCGCAGGCGGGCCGCCTCTCCTTCATCCAGACCGGCTTCTTCAGCGTCTGCCTCCTCTTGCGGCTGCTGATCGGCCTCTTCTTGAGACAGTTGCGGCAAGGGAGTCTCGGCGCCTTCGGTCACCTGCTCTTCAGCCGGCCGGGCCTGTAGGCTCCGCGCCTGATTGTTGAGGTAGTAGGCAAGCACTCCGCAAACGGCCGCCAGAAGCGCCGAAACCACCCCCACCCATGAAAGGATCTGTTGCAGACGAACCACGCTATCCAAGGAATTGAACCAGTTCATGGCCCTTATGATGGCGCAATTCTAGGCCGCAGCCAAGGGAAAGCGACCTTTCGGGCCAGCGCGGGGGCCTTTTAGTCCTCTCCCAGGGCCTCGGCCAGCTTTTTCTTGCGGCGCCGCTGGAAGATCCAGGAAACCCCGATGCTGAGGACATAGAGCAGCACCATGGGAGCCACCCAGAAAAAGAGATTGAGGGCGTCGGGAGTCGGCGACGCGACGGCGGCCACGATAGTGATAATGAGGAAAGCGTAACGGAAGTTGCGGAAGAGGAAGCCCGGCGTGACCATGCCGAAAATGGAGAGAAAGGCCACGATGATGGGCATCTGAAAGACCACTCCCATACCGAGAATGATGATCAGCTCGAAGTTGAAGAAGTCGATGGCGGTCAGGATAGGGTTGAACTTCGCCCCCATTTCGTTGACCAGAAAATGCAGTCCGGCGGGCAGGATCAGGTAGTAGGCCAGGGCGCCTCCGGCCAGAAAGAGCGTGGTGGCGCTGAGCAGAAAGGGAATGGCGAAGGCTTTCTCGCGGCGGTAGAGTCCCGGAGCGATGAAGAGCCAGACCTGCCAAACCAGGAAAGGGGCCGCCAGGAAGGTGCCCGCCACCACGCAGACCTTGAGGTAGATGGTGAATGCGTCGGTGGGCTTGATGAAATTGAGCTTGGGTTCCATTCCGCGGTCGATGAGGACCCGGGTGATGGGCTGCTGCAGGAAGTCGAAGATCTGCTCGCGGAAGACGAAGCAGGCGCCGAAAGCGATCATCACGGCCAAAAAGCTGAAAATAATACGCTTGCGCAGTTCGTCCAAGTGCTCCAGAAAGCTCATGCGTCCGCCGAGTTCCTCTTCCCCCTCCTCATCCTCCTCTCCTCCCTCCCCCGAGGAAGATGCGGAGGAAGCGCGGCGTGGGGGAGGGGGCGCGGAATCACGGGTGGAGGCGCGCTCTTGATCCACCGGCTGGGAGATGGAATCGATCTGATCTTCGACGGAAGATTCTTCCTCCCCGGACGAATCAGAAGCGGAACCGCGGGGGATGGGTTTGGACATGCTGCTCTTGCGCCATATCAGGCGCTCTTGGGAGTTTGGGGCGTCTTGCGGGAGGTGTCCTGAGCCGTCAGAGAACTCAGATCGGCCGTCTCCTTAAACACCTTCTTGGGCTCCTCGAGGGTCTCGTCAAGAAGCTTTTTCTCGGCTTCGACTTCTTCTTCCCAGGTTCGCCGAAGCTCGTTGGAGGCTTTCTTGAACTCCGCCAGGCCCTTGCCCAGCGACTTTCCCAGTTCGGGAAGCTTTCGAGGTCCGAAGATGACCAGGGCCACCACGAAGATAACGACGATTTCACCGAATCCAAGTCCGCCCATTTAGCTCATTCTCCCAGATCTGCAGACCAGCCACAGTCTAATATCTAAGGGCCTGCGCAGTCAATTGGCAGGAGCTTTATGGGTGGCTAGTCTCCATCTTGATCGCGGGAGCGAAAAAGCGTTTGAAAGACCTCGCCCAGTTTCTCTACGGCGTTCTTGGTAAACAGTCCTACCAGCGCGCTGATGCCGGCCAGGCCCCAGTCGTTGAAGTCGCCCACGTCGGCGTCACCGGAAGCGTTGACGGTGGCCAAGAAGCCGCCCTTGAGCAAAAAATAAAAGACCAGTCCCAGCATCACGCCCATCAGAGGGCGGCAAAGGTACCAAGGGGTGTAGGCCGGGTCGAAGTCCCGCAGTGAGCTGGCGTGCTTGAGGTAGGCCAGAAGGGTGGATATGCAGGATCCGATCCCGGCCGCCAGCATGGCGATCATGGCGTCCTGAAGTTGCAGACGCTGGGCTTGCAACTGGCCCGAGCCCTGAGTCAGATTGAGCGACGCCAACAGGGGTTCGTGGCGGGCCATGACTACGAATAACCCAGCAACAAAGGCGAGGCTGATGAGGACCAGAAAAAGCCCGATTCCGACTGTATTGGCCTGGGGAAAAGCGTATCCTGGAGCGGTGCCGGATTGGCTCTTGTCCCGCTCTTTCTTGGCCTTCGCCGCAACTCCACTCGCCGGAGAGAGAGCCGATGGAAGCACATAGAGGAGGGCGGCCAGCAATACCAGCCCTCCCAGCAAGGCCTGAAGGCCGCTTAAGGTACCGGCGGACCAAGCCGGCTCCAGCAGGTAGCGATAATAGATCAGAGCTCCCCACAATACTGCCAAGACCAAAAGAGCAGGCCCCCGCCAGCGGACGTAGAAACGGTACAGGGATCCTCTGGAATTCTCTTGGGCAGGATCAGGGTTGCCTTTCTTAGCCATCGGGGGTCTCCTTAATGGAAAGTCGCCGGCTATGCTAAACCCATCTCGCCGACCAGGCAAGGCGGGCGGGGAACGGCGCCGCGGGAACTACTGCAGTGCGTCAGAACTTTTGAGCCACCCTGTGGCGTTATCCCACGCTTTCAGCGTTCGGACCTTTGCCGTCTAAACCCAGGGTGGCGCCGCCGTCTCGCTAGCGCTCGCCGGGGCTGACCCTGGGCTAGCGAATCGCTCCCCTTCAGGGAGCTGGTGCTTGACTTTAACACCTTTCCTGCCTGTCCTCCGAAGCCTTGCCTCGCCGCCTGTAGCCTCGGTGAAAGAAGGGGCTAGCGAATCCGGCCCTTTTGGGACAAGAAACGGAGGGCCCTGGCTCAGAATCTATGGCCGGCGGCACCAGCCCAGTGGTTAAGTACAAGTCCGGGCTCGCTGAAGGCGAGCGATTCGCTAGCCCAGGGTGCCGCCCGCGGCAAGCGAAGCGCGGCGAGGGCAGAACCCTGGGTCCAGAGTTGCGGGAAAACCAACCCTGAAGGGGTTGAATAACCTCACGCCGCTATAGGCCCAATCCCCGCTCCGCGGCCCAGTAGAGTCCCAGCAAGGCAATGCCGAGCGACCCGGGGATCACGATGCTCCTACGATAATCGGGGCGGTGGCGCATCCATCCCACCACCAGGAAGGCACCCAGAATAACGGCTAATTGCCCCAACTCAACGCCCACATTGAACGAGAGCAAGGCGGGCAAATACTCCTCCTGGGGCAATCCCAACTCGCGCAACACTCCCGCGAATCCCAGTCCATGCAGCAGCCCGAAAGCAAAGACCACGCCCACCCGCCAGGGCTTGAGCTTCGAAGTCAGCAGGTTCTCCACCGCCACGTAGACGATGGAGAGGGCGATCAGGGTTTCCACCGGACGCGGGGGCAGCGAAACCACGTCGTAGATCGACAGCGCCAGCGTCAAGGTGTGGGCCGCCGTGAAGGCCGTCACCTGCAAGAGCAGGGGACGAAAAGAGGTGGACGGCAAAAAGAGCCCCAGCACGAAGAGGATGTGGTCGAGTCCCTCGGGAAGGATGTGCCAGAAGCCCAGCACCAGGTAGCGCCCCGCCACCTCGAGTGTTCCCGAGGGCGCCAGGGGTCCGCTCAGCGGCAGAGGCTGGGAACGGGCTCCGCGCTGCAGGATCAAGACCGTCTGCGGCTCGCCCTGGGTAAGGGGGACTTCATCGTCGCTGCGATAGACCTCCAGCCGCACGGGAGGAAAAGCTCGCGAGGCGAAAAAGCTGACCTGCTCGGCCCCTTCCGGAATGCTCCCTCTCAGGACCGCCCTGGTTCCCAGCAGGGTAGGTTCCTCCGAGTCCTCCAGATGAGGCGACCCGTAGTCGGGAAAATCCACCTGGAAATCCTGGGGACGGCCGTCGAAACGCACTCGCACGCGGCGCTGAAAAAGCTGCCGGAGATTGTCGAGGCGTTCCTCCAGCTCGACCTGCGGAAGGGCGCTCAAGCGCTCTTTGAGAAGCGCCGAATCGGCCTCCTGGCTGGCACCCAGCGCCAGTGCGTCCAGGTCGCAGATCATGCTCGCCACGAATTGCTGGCGGCCCAGATGCAGTTGCGATTCGGTCAGTCGAAAATCGTGAGCCTCCAGCGAGGCCGTCAATGAAACCGAAACCAGCCAGGCGGTCATTGCGCCCAAAACCTTCATCGTCCTCAAGTCAGATCCTTTCCTTCGCAACATGCAACGCCGCCAGCGGGTCAATGGTTTCAGGAATATCGGGAACAGCGGTCGAGCGCCCCGGCTCAGGCCTCGTCATCCACATCTTGGGGCGGCGACTCAGCATGTTCAGGGGACTCTTTGCTTTCCTCCCCGGTTTTCGGGGGAGCCGCGAGGATGGAGGGCGCAGAAGTTCCCCGCCGTGCCTGACGCTTGATGGAGAAGACGCCGTAGAGCAGGGCAGCCACGACCCAAATGATGATGATCCAGGCGAAGATCATGAAACGCGCATTGTAATGACAGTCGGGCCCTTCGTCAAACTTATTTTTAAATAGAAATTATTGTTTGTTTTTGCAACTCAGTATCGCCAACTTGTCAAGTCAGCGCCGGGAGGAGCGGACGCTTCGATGCGCCGAAGAATCTTCTCCACGTACATCTGGTGGTAACGAAGTCGAGAGAGGTGGTTGGGACGGGTCGGATCGCCGTTCCAGCAGTGTTCGGCCCGGTCACCGTAGGTAACTTCCCCATCGTAGTGAGGATCGCTGGTCTTGGCCAGGAAATCCTCCATCAAGTAGACGGCGTTGTTGAGATAGTAGTTGTCCATATCGCCGCAGTAGATGTGGAGTTTGCCTTGCAGCATTGGACCCAGCGTGTCCCAATCACGCTCCAGGATGTAGCGCAGGTCGTAGTTGTCGCGCCACTGCAGGGCGACCTGGGGGTCGATTTCGCCGCTAAGCTTATTCCAGATGCGCTGGGGGTATCCGTCTTCGCCCACCGGACTGTAAACGGCCTCCCAGATGTCCCACTGCTGTCCCGAACGGCTATTGCTTCCCAGCGCCAATTCCCGATGATTCATCTGCTCCAGGGTAGCGTTGACGCGTCCCAGGTAGTCGCGGTGGCCGGGACGCGGCACCCGTTTCCACTGCTGCACGTCGTAGTAGGCGTTCTCGTCCTCATAGATGTTGACCAGGGTATAGGCGCGGAAGTCGATGGGATCGGGACAGGCTCCGAAGGCGCCGTTGTATTCCTGGGGATAGAAGATCTGGGCCGCCAGGGCTTCCCATCCGCCGGTGGATCCGCCGTAGAGGAAGCGCGCCCAGCCTTCTCCGATGCCCCGGAACCGTTCTTCGATGTAGGGGACCAGTTCGTGGGTGATGGCATCGCCGTAGGGCCCGACGTTGGCCGAGTTGACGGCGTAGGAATCGTCGTAATAGGGATTGGCGTGCTGGATCTCGATGATGAGCCAGCGGGGAAAGTCGGGACCCGTCCAGTCGAGGTAGAACTGGTGGGCGGCTTGCTGCACGATGCGGTTGTAGCCCTCCACTCCGAAGCGCTCGCTGTAGTCGGGTTCCAGGTCGGGATCGGGCGGCTGGGGGCGGAATCCCCCGAAATCGTGGGGAAAGTGCCCGTGGTTGATGATGAGCGGGTAGCGGACCTCGGGGTGCTCGTCGAATCCCTTGGGCAGCAACACGTGGGCGCCCAGGTACATGTCGCGTCCCCAAAACTCGCTCAGCAGTTCGCTCCTGATTTTGACGTGCTTGACCCACTCGGTATCGGGCGGATCGGGAATGGGCGGGATCTTCTGGTCGAGTTCGATCTCGATCAGGCCGCCGGTCGCTACTTGCAGGGTGGCCGGCTGGGAGAGCAGGTTTCCCGGAGCCCGGTTCCACTGCTGTCCTTCTCCCCGGTCCATGGGCAGCTTGACGGTGTGCCCGTCGGAGCGCTGGAAGGTCTCGTAGCGGTGCAGCAGCGCCTGCACGATGTACTCGCCCTCGGGCAAGTCGCCTAGACTGTGGATGGGATAACCGAAGGACGTCTCGGAATCGACTTGCGCCGCCACCCCGGGCGCCAGTCCTTCCACGTCCATGCCGAAGACGATCTGAGTGGAGGCTCCGTCCGAGATCTGAAATCGCGGCTCGGCGCTGTCGTCCTGGGAGAGCAGCACCAAGAGCCGGCCGTCCAGGGTTTCGGATTCCAGTTCTTCAGAGAACGAAACCCGAAAAACAGGTCCTTGAGCAGAAGCCCCCCTGTTGCAACCCACGTTCATCGCCGTTGCCAGCAGCACGGCCGCCAGCAAGGCGTACCAGGTACGGATGGTCCCTTTTGCCGCGAATTTCTGAGGTGCGCGGCGGGCGGGACCGTTCGGTCCTTTCCTCATCATGCTCGATTCCCCCCTTCAGAATCGATTTGAAAGCACGCCCCTTCAGATGTAATACACGGAATCCCCTCCCGCAGCAAGCCCACCCCTCCGGCAATTCGACGCACCGTATCGTCAACCCCGTGAATGCGGCAAGATGGAACACACGCCGGTAACCTGCACGACTCCAATCTCGAGCGTCAAGAAAAGAGGTGATGAGTTTTGAGATCCTGGGCATGATCCAGGAGGAGGAGACGTTCGCACGAGGCACAGGGATCCGAGAGTTACGGCGACTGAGAAAAGTGTATGGGCTGGGGCGATGACGGAAGCGCAAAGGCACTGCCCAGGTCCGTCTGCCTAATGGCGCGATAGGCTCCCGGAAAGCATCCAGCAAGCCGTCGGGGACGCAGTAGTCCGAAGGGCTTGAAAGCTCGAACCTACGACAAGCGTCGGCAGCAATCATCCGTCCAACGAGGAAGCCACTCTCGGCGTCAAAAAGCGCCGACAGCATGCTATACTCCGGCAAAATGGGCGGTTAGCTCAGCTGGCTAGAGCGCCTGCCTTACAAGCAGGAAGTCGGCGGTTCAAGCCCGTCACCGCCCACCAGCTAACCTGTTTATTTTCAATCACTTAACTTCTGACTAGACCTCTTAGAATACACCGACTTTTCTCCTCGTGTGAGGTGGAGGCAGGGGGTCGGGTCGACAATCCTCAAGGCCCGATTCGTCAACAAGTTGATAGATCGGCTACGGGCGTCGGATTCGAATCTTGCGATCCGTCGCCTACTTCGGGACTAGCAGGCGAAGTGCGAGATTGGAAGGCAAGGCAGTGGCGGGCGCCCAGGTTCACCTTCGTCTGCCTGAGAAGGACAACAACCTCACACAGTTCTCAGTCCGATGAGCACGGACAGTTTCTGTTCACGGACTTCCAGCAAGTGAAGCCGAGATCTGGACGGACTATTCGTATTGCCGGAGCGATGTGCAGGAAGTGCTGATACTCGATCTTTCGGTCACACTGGAATCGCAGCCTGCCGGGATCATCGAAGGCCGGTTGGTTTGGGCTGGTGATCGTCCGTTCACTCCCTTCTGCTGATTCGACGGCCAATCTGCGCAGACAAGTTCATCCCAGTCCCGGGACGCTACCAAGAGCCATAGGGAGCTTTTACGCTCAGCACATGCCTAGAACGATTCTTCGTTTTGTTTTTAGGAAACTGCTTGACAAATTAGGGTGCGGTAAGGTACATTGTGTGGATATCGCATTCCCTCACTTCACGGACTCAACCGTTTCGAGGAGACGTGCCATTGAAACAACTAGCCTCCTCAGAAACACGCCTGTAGTTGGTCAGACACGAAATCGGCTACAAGAGAGTTTCTTCGCATGCAAGGAGAAAGCATCATGAACTCCCCCCAGTTCTGCCGCCATCTCATCGGTCGCTTCGTCCGGAGTCTTGCAGTAGTGATCCTCATTATTCTAACCGGGTTCCCACTGAAACCTGCCCCACTAGCGTTACCGACCGAACCGCCGCAAGGTGAGGTTTTGGCCAACACGTACTACGATACTGAAGGTTTCGCTGTCTCCCTGGTGCTGAACAACAAAGGCCCCACGGAACTCAGAATAGCCATCACGCTTTGGAGCATGTCAGGAGAATCGTTTCGCTTGGACAATGTCTTCGTGGAAGGTGCCAAGGAGATCCCGTTGGAACCGCTTGTCGCCGAGGCGGGCAGCACGTTCCGCCGAGGGCGTCTCGAACTTGTTCATTTTGGCCGCCCACTCGAACTGGGCGCCCAAGTCGTTATGAAGGATGAGAGACGAGGCAGGTTATTTTACGAACAATTGTTCGACCCAGAGGCAAGGTTCAAATCCTCCCGTTTGGAGGGATTATGGTGGCTCCCACAGATAAGCTCTCAGTTCGACCTGTTCCTGGCAAACCGTCGTGACTCCCAGTTGCAGGTCGAGGTGGACACGGCGAGCATCGATGGGGAGCAGGCGTCGGAGAACCTGCTTCTGGCTCCACATGAAATCCGCGCACTTGACCTCGGTTACCGCCGCGGACCGCACCGGGCCAACGCGGGCGCGGTATCGATTCGCCACTCGGGAAGAGGCGGCGACTTGCTCGCTCGAGGGATGATCGCCTCACGGGCACCCGGTTCTTCTCTTCAGGTCGCCTTCCAAGACTCCGCCACGCAGACCTCGACAAGCCTTCATGGCGCTGGCCTACGCCTGGGCAGATCCTTCGGGCGGAGGGTTGATCCCGTCCTGTTGGTCCGCAATATGCATGAACACCCGATGACCGTCCATACTGCGATTGTCTTAACTGACGCGGACGGACACGCTCATGAAGTCGCGCTGCCGCCGGTTGAGCTCTTTGCTGGGCAGGTCGGCGATCTCAGTACTGTGGCGCAGAAGAGTCTTCGAGAACTGAGCCTTCCGCTCGACGGAAGTGTGGCGGGTGTTGAGCTTACGCATGAAGGTTCCCCCGGAGGTCTTATAGCGGCCGCACTGTCCGCATCTCCGGACGGGACACATGTTGCTCAGGTTCCTATGCTCGATCCAGAGTCCATAGCAAGCAGTTCCGGCGGCTTTCCGTGGCTAGTGGATGATCAGACGACGACCCTTCTTCACTTTAAGAACACGACCGAAGAGCAGCAGACCCTTCTCTTTCATGTCTGGCACTCAGAGGGTATCTACAGCCCCGGCCTCCAGGTTATAGGCCCTGGGGAAACCAGAACCGTCGACATCGGCAGTCTCCGAGATGAGCCGGCTCCGGGCTATTTGGGTCAAGCGCTGCCTGCTGACGCGACCTGGGGACGAGTCTTGTGGTCTTCCGAAGCCTCTGGAGGCAAGGTGCTGACGGGTAGGGCCGAGTATATCAACCTGGCTGACGGCACCAGCCGAACCTATTCGTGCGAGAATTGCTGCCCCGACAGCTTCTATGCGGGGACTGTTGACCCCTCCCCTGGGCCTCTTCTAGTCGGGGCCCAGATAGACCTTGACGCCAAACAATGGAAGGAGAATTGCTACGGAGAAGTTGGGCTTCCGATAGAGGTGCAACTTGTTGATGATTGGGACAGCGACAACGCAAGCGCCGTCACAGTCGACCCCTTCACCGGGGAGATAATGGCCGAGGGCATAGGACTGGCGGTGATCACGGCGTCTTGGCGCTCGGCATCTTATGAGGGAACCTTCTGCAGCCAGGTCACGCACAGCATCGAAAGAAGCGTCCAGGTGCTGGTCAACCAGTTGGATACTGATGAATACGTCGCCGTGGGTTGGGTCGATTCAAGCGGCATCACTTTACCTTCGGGAGCGTTTTTCCCGCTCGTTCTCGATCTCAATGACCCTTTGGGGTGTCCGGTAGTGGTCGGCGAATGGGCGGCCAACACCCCCCTCTATTTGATTTCGTCGACCGAGCGAGACTACGCGAACAAGTTTTTGCTAAAGAACTCCGGCAATTCTGATCCAGGTTCATCCATTGACGCGAGCAGCGTTCAGACCGCTGGGGACTATCGGCTTTTCAATCGATTCAAAGTACGACTGACGACCTTCGGGGGCCAGGTCAGTAGCTTTCTCACAAACGGAGCATCGGTCGCAAGAGTTGGCAACACTCCAGATCCATGCGGCCTCGTGCCTGCCGCAAGCCCGGAAATTCACAGCCAAAACGCGGCTCGTGGAATAACGGCAAACTCGGCACGAGTTTATCAACTCAATCAGGGGCGGCTTGGCACACTTGGTCAAAGAGTGGACCGAACCATTAACTACTTCGGTGATCCTCTGGGCTCCGGTACACCGTGGATTTGGTCTGCCATCAAGTTAGGGGCAGATGGCACGCTTGCCGGCGTGGACCGCCAATCGTTTCCTGCCTATTCGGTCTACCGCAATGGTGTCAGAATCCAAAACCACGCTCAGGGAAGTCTGAGCGCATTTATCGCTAAGGACTCCTCATCGCAAAGGTCAACCAGTGAAATCAACTAGGACGATACTACGAGCATTGTATTTTTTACTTTTTGTCGGATGCTCGGGGGCAACTTGGGCCCAAACAACCGAGGGGCCGCCTCAAAGCAACCGACAACCCGAGCGAGAGGCATTCCTGTCCAAGTCGGTCGACGAATTGATCCAGGACTTGGAGACTCGTCCCGGATGGCTTGACGTTGTTCAACGGCTTCGAATGCTCAATGACGCAAAGGCGATCCAACCACTTCGGAGAGCCTTTGAGAAAGTGGAGACAAAGCGAGAGAAGCAGATCATCGCAGCAACCCTTCTGAGCTTGGGCGAACGGGAGGCGCGATACTTCGACTTCCTGGCAAAGCATGCCCTGGAAGCCATCCGCATGGATATGCCGTTTCCAATTCTACTAGATGAGGAAGGTAATATAGTTCGCAAGCAGCTTGACCCAGCCTTCGTGGCCTGGTGTGAGGAACGCGGCCTGGACCCGGCGCGAACCTCGCGCCGGGCTCTCTACGATCTGCCAGGCGACGTTATGCCGCTGACATGGGCCCGGGACTCCCGGGCGACAGATATCTTCCGGGAAGCCCTGGCAGCACCCAATTTCTACATCGCCAACCAAGGAATCATAGGTTTGGCTATCTTGCGGGAGCCCGACGAGATCCAGGAAATCGTAGAGACGATCCGCCGAATGCCTCCACAATTCCGTGAACGAGCGGCGGCTGCCTTGATGGTCTTCGACAATGCTCAAGCTCACGCCCTGGCGCGTGAGTTTGTGCCTGACGAAGAGCGCCTAAAGGCTTTCCTCGAATTCTATCAGCGTTTGGTGCCCTAAGCCCGCCCGAGCGGGAAGCGGCTGAGATACTCACTCCGGGAACCCAAGCACCGACTTCCTATTGCTCCTTGTCCGGCAATCGCGGCGATTGCTCGAATGGCTTTCTCCAGCACCCTTCCCATTTCGTCAATTTGCCATCGCAAGCAATGTCTACTGCTGGCGGCGCCGTGACAAGGCGGCGGCGCGATGATGGATCAAGAAGCGCTCTCCGGGAGTCAGTGAACATTGCAACTGCTAGTGCGGCACCTGGGGGACTCGGTGCCTGTGTGGGGATTGTGTGAGAAAACCCGTCCAAGATTTGCCCTCATCGTAGAAAATCTGCCACTATGTGGAATCGGCCAAGTCGCTGAAAACGCGTAAGTTGCGCGGAATGAGGAAGTTGGCGAAGCCCGGAGGGTTCTTTCTTACAAGCAGGAAGTCGGCGGTTCAAGCCCGTCACCGCCCACCAGTTATCTCCCTTGTTTTCAATTACTTAGATTGGTCCGTCGCTCATAAAAATACACCAAGTCTTCCCGCTATGTGAGACGGCAGCAGGAAGTCGGGGCGGCGCAAGTCTCAGTTTATCCTGACCTGTTCAACAAGTTTGGGTCTTGACGGAGTGCCGTCAACCTACTGGTGGCTGCCTTGCACCCTTCGGTCTCCGGCGAACTGCCCGAATCCCTCCAGCAACCAACGGTTAGACTACAATACTGGCCATGGCGGGAAGAAGACAGCATTTCCTACCCCAGTTCCTGCTCAAGGGTTTTTCCTCCAAAGAGAAGGGAGGCAGCGTCTTTACGTGGGTCTGTAGAAAGGGAGGTAAACTCTTCGAGCCGAACATCCAGAACGTGGGGGTCGCGAAGGATTTCTACGATTTGGATACGGCTGAAATAGATGACAGGATCACACGCCTAGAACCGCAACTTGCTGTGATCTTAGACAAGCTTCGCCTAGAGACAAGATCTCGCCGTCTAGTGAATGATCGCATACCAGAACTGGTAACCCACTTCTCGATCCGGACCAGGCACCTGCGAATGGCAGTGTTCGAGGCTGGCGACTTCCTCATGCAGCTACTACTTGAGCACTTGGAAAAGCCCGAGAATCTGGAGGAACTCGCTCGAGCGTACTTGCGGCGAAATCCACAACTCGTGAAGGAGATTTTCTTCAAAGAGTTTGAGAAGCAAGGTATCCCAAGGAGGCAGACCAAGATCTTTTGGAAGCAACAGCGTCACCTTTTTGAAAGGCTTGCCAAGGCACGGCTAGGTGAGATTGGAATAATGGCCCCACTCATAGGACTGCTCAAAGGAAAAATGACCGAGGCCCTTAAGAAGGCGGCCCAGGATGGGCATCTAAAGGCTCTCGCAGGAGCGATCATTCCAGAGCCGCGCCTTCGAGTGATGAGGTCGCTTTCGTGGAGGCTGATCATCCTCCAGGACGACTTGATACTTGGGGACATGGGGGTTCTGACATCGGTCGGTCACGAGGGTCGCTTTCGCAGTTTGCCGGAAAAGGGAGACCCGATAAACTCGGTCTACTTGCCAATTTCAACTGGGCATTTGGTCTTCGGGTCCTCAAATGCAGACTCGCCACCGTTGGCCACCAAGTCCCTGAATAGAGCCTTGGCTCAGCATTCACATCAGTTCATCGTCGGGGGAAGGAAAGATCTCGTTGCAGAATACGGAGCAGAGATCGACACGAAAGGCCCTATTTTCAGCGTCCAGGAATTGGCGGCTCTCATTAATGAGGTCCTTGACGAAAATCTAATCTTTGAAAAGCAAGCTTCTACTGCCAACTCTGAGGACTTTCCGGGGCCGGAAGGAGATGGACGAGCTGACGAAGGAAACTCGAATGGCTGCTTGGTGCCGATGATCTGTCGGAGGGCCGGACCTCGCGGCTCAGGCAATCGGTCGGCTGGCCGTACCAGGCCGAGCGTGACAAGCCCACCGCAGAACAAGACTGCCTGATCGATACCCCGCATCCGATCAGATGCCCCGAGGTCTGGCGTTTGACCGGCCTCAAAGCTTTTTTTCGATCAGCTCCTTGAGGCCGTAGTTCTCATGAGCAGGTTCGGCGTACATCCGCTTGTACTGGGCCGCCGCTGCCTCCAACTCATTCACGCGCTTGAGCCGGCTGCGGTCCAGACCGCCGTACTTGCTCTTCCACTTATAGTAGCTCGTTGTAGCTCGGCGAGCTGATCCCACGCTTGCGGCACACTTCCTTGACCGCCCATCCCTGCCTCGGTCTCCTCCAGTATCCGGATGATCTGGCTTTCGCTGAAGCGCGACTTCTTCATGCAAGACCTGCTGTTCCATACTGCCAGAAAGTTCTACTCTTGAACGGTCCGCTTGACGGGGAAGCTTACGCTCGCACCTCGACCACCGAGGTTCAATTCTTCCCCCTGCGTCGGAACATCTTAAAAAGGGTCACGCCCAGAGCCAAAGTGATAAGGGCATCGGCGAGAGTAATCAGTAGCACTTGTTTCTTGGGGAGATGATATATCCCATCAATATCGGACCACATCGATACTACGGCGGCGGCCAGAGCACTCGCGTCCTCGGCCATTCTCGAATACACGCCATCCATCCCCGAACTCATGAAGGCGGCAACATATAGAATAATGGCGGAGATCCATCGGAGCGCCGCAACACAGAAGATGACGGCGAGTGCGAACCGAAGAGCCCCTGAAAGCTTTGACATTGGATGTGCTTCCTCATCGCCCACTAATAATGAGCCGAGCCAGTCGGCGCCAAGAATGTTCGGTGTTGTTGCTGTCGCTCAAAGCGTAGTTGAGCGCCTTATCAACTGTGCCTGAGGTAATCCGTCTGCCTTCGACGCCGCCGCGAGAATATATTACGTCAAGGTAGATTCCTACGGCGCCGAGTTCGTCGCGGGCCTGCGCTATCTGCTCGTCGAGAAGCTGCTGGAACCGCGGTCTGAGATTGCCATCGTCGTCGAATATGTCGGCGTCCTGGTCCAAAATCACGTTGAGCTGGAGGCGGATGCAGTTCGAATTGCTCTCGCACTCCTCTGCAGAGATCGGGTCACGTCCGTCTGGGTCCACGAAGACCATGGGCCTATTCCGTACGTAGATATACCTGTTCCAAGTCTGGGGATCGGCGAGATCAGCAGAGGCGAGGAGAGGATCGCGGGCTAGGAAACGGCCTGCCACCTTGTCGTAGTAGCGGGCGCCGAAGTAGTCGAGAGAAGATTCGGGGTCGCGTTCTTTGCCCGTGAACTTGCGGACGTGGGAATCGCAGGCTGTGGTGTCGGCGGACTGGCCGAAGGGGTGGAAGAAGCTGTCACAGACGACCGTTGGACTGAGGAAGTTGGTGCTCATCAGCGTGCAGCCCAGATGGTCGCGGTGGAAGAAGTGGATGCCGGGGCCGCGGGCGTCGTTTTCTACTACGAGTTGGCCGTTGAAGTAGCCGCGGACCAGGTCTTGCTGGCTGCCGCCCAGAGGGAACTCCCAGAGCACCTCGCCCATCACCTCGTCCCAGAAATAGATCCGCCCGCTGCCGTCCTCATGGCGTTTGATCACCCTGCGGCCGGTGTAGTCGTATTCGTAGCTGACGCTTTGTGCGGACCCACCGGCGGCTCCGCGCCCGCGCAGGGAGCGCCCGTTGTCGAGGGGGCCTCCGGGGCCGGAAGGAGGATCCGGGGGCGGGGGGCAGCCGGCTCCCGTGCAACGCCCGTCGTCCAGGGGCGTCTGGTCTGAAGGGGCCACTGCAATGAGCCGTCCGGCGGCGTCCCAGCGGTAGCTGCGCTGAGGATCGCGCAGCATGTAGCCGGCGGCATCGTACTCGTAGCCCGCATCGAGGATGCGGTTGGTGGAGGGGTCGATCATCAGGCTCGAGCTGTGATAGTTGGGAGTCGACATCGTTCCCTGGGCCGAAAGGCGGTTGCCCGGGCGGCTGGTGGTGGAAAACGACACCCGCCCGGGGGGAGGGCTGCACAACTTCTTCCGCGACCACCTGGGCAGCACCCAGGTCACCGCAGACTTCTTCACCGGCGCCTTGGTCTGCTCCTCCTTCTACCACCCCTTCGGCCAGTCGGCCGACCCCACGGCCTGCGACGGGCACACCCGCAAGTTCACCCAAAAGGAGCGCGACCCAGAATCCGCCCTCGACTACTTCGGCGCCCGCTACTGCGACTCTGTCTCCGCTCGCTTCCTCTCCCCCGACCCCCTGCTAGACTCGGCTTACGTAACTGACCCCCAGTCGTGGAACAGGTACTTCCAGAGCCGGAATAACCCAACGAGGTATTTCGACCCCGACGGCTTGCAGCCCTTGGATGGGACCCTGCTGCAGTTCTTCAACGCCTTCTTCGGGCAAGACTTGTCCACCGTGGACGTCCAGACTGGTATAGTGGCCAGAATCGTGACAAGTATTGCTGGAGCCAATGGTGTGACGCTCGGTCAGACCGTTTATCTCGATTCTGGGTCAGCCGAAGCGTTTGAGAACAGACTGGGCCGAGGAATCACGTTGGTCGGTCATGAACTTGTTCACACGCAGCAATTTCAAGCCTGGGGGCCTCTCTTTTTGCCTGGCTATCTCCAAAACTACAGCTTCAATCGCACCCATGGTAGAGGCGTAGCGGGTATGCCAGCCCAAGAGGCTTATGAGAGCATCCAGGCAGAATCACTCGCCTTCGCCGTTAGTCGAGTCATTCAGAGATTTCTTGACGACAATCCGGGAATTTTTGACAAACTCCAATCCAACACTCCACTAACACCAGACGACTTGAAGAGGATTGGCAATGCCCTCTCAGAAGCCGCTCGGAATGGAGACCTAAAGGAGGGCTACCACGTGATAGACGGGAAACTGGTTTTCATCTATTTTCCTCAAGCGGAGAGAGAGGAATGAGGTTGACATCTCAGTTAATCGTTCTTACTTCTTTTCTTCTTATAGCCTGCGACCCTGGCTTTTCCTTTGATCCCGACGATTGGGACTCCCATCATCAGGACGGCTATGACTGGAAGAAACAGATCGATAAGATTGAAATCGCCGTCGCCAGTATGGGGGGGGTAATTGGCGATAGCTACGTGGGCCTTTCGCTCCAGCTGAGTAACCAAGGCGACGAACTCCTGATACTTGAAAAATCCGAGCTCATCACGGGGGGCAAGCGCGAGTTCGAAGCGAGCCTTCCAGGTTCCGGCGATATGCGTTGGCGATCGGTTGAGGCGAACAGATCAGAGCGTCTTGAACTGTCATGGTATTTTGGCCGCTCAGCAATTGACGTTTTAGGGGAACGCTTCAAGGTGCTCTTACATCTGCGCCGAGGAGAGCAGGTGCAGCCTGTTGAAATCCACTATTCCAGAGTGAAGTAGTCGTAACCAAGGGCGCCAAACGGCCCCAGGAGTTCTCGAAAAAGCTTGCGGAAGTCCCGCGTGGTTCTCGGGATCCTTGGTTTCGTTGTGGTTATCGCATCGGCCGGTCTCACTCAGACGCGGAGCTTTGGTTCCGACTAGTGCTAGCGGCCCGTTTTTGGGAGCTTGGCGTCGAGGACCTGCTTCACGCCGGCCAACGGCACGAGGTCGCGTAGGATAGTGAGATTCTATGGTCGCCACTCAGCTGTTCATGAACAAGCGCCTCCGGGATCCCTTATGCAAATCAAGGCAGGGCTTGGGCGAGCCTCCTAGCGTCGCTCGACTTCACTGAAGACTGAAGACGACATCGACGGCCCATTTGCGCCGAGGCCCCGGCGAGTCGGAGTCCATCATGACGCCGGAAATATACTTGAACTGATTGCCGTGGCCGTCGATACGCTTGGAGATCCGATAGCTGAGATCGATGCTCACGATGCGCGTGTGATCAAGGGGACGCAGTTCGTCACTTTGAGAAACGCCGTCCCGGTTGCGGTCAGTCCACAGCAGCAGGCGCGGGAATACCCAGTCCTCGCGGGAGATGAAACCGTCACCGTTGCCGCCCAACCCTCCCCCATCGAATGGCTTGAGAGCTTCGAAACCGTTACGGTCTGCATTCGACCGCGCCTGCGGCGAAAAGTTCCCGAACAGTTCCGTCCCGTCATCGATGCGCCCGTTGAGGTTGCGGTCCATGGCCAGCAAAGCGTCGTCGCTGTCCTCTTGCGGCCACGGCAACATCTCGGTCATTCCGTCGCCATTAATGTCGAAAGCAACGCCTTCCGCTCTGGAGCTTAGCTTGATAGCGTTGTGGACCTCCCACAAACAAGCGACGACGCAGTTGGGGCGGCCATCGACGCATCTGCCGGTCGATACACCTGAACAGTTGTCTGCGTCATCCGGACGGCAGTCGTCCTGTGCGAACGTCGGCAAGAGCAACGCCGCAAACAGTGTCAACGAACCCGCGAGCAACAACACCAAGATCTTAGCGATAGCGGAATGAGATTCGAACACGACTCTTCACCTTCTCCCTCGTTTGGGAACATTCCTTCTTAACTGGATCAGTACGTCAGTGACGGCGAGACCATCCGAAATCTCGAATCCCTTAACAGTGCCCGATTCGAGTTCTCGGGGGTTGTCGTGCACGGAGCTGGCCTGAAGGTCATAAATGCCTGGGGGCAGCCCTGTGATCTGAAAACGACCTTGAGGATCGACGATTTCGCCTGTGTCTTGCCGGCCCTCCGAGTGGTCCGGACTACTGCGGCGCGTGGCCTGGACCCAAAAGCGTGCGACTGGCACACCCTCGGAAGAAACCACGCGTCCAGCGATCGATCCTGAACCCCGCTGCAAGACGATCTGCACTTCGCGTGGATCATCCCCGCCCTGCAAGGGCACCTCGGAACTCAGATAGTCCTTATGGCGAGCAACCACCCTATGAATCGGAAACCTGCTGAGGACGGCTTCGAAATGGCCCGTTTCGTCCGTGCCGCCGGTGCCGCTGAGCCGCCGCCCCTCAGCCCAAACCTCCACCGCGGCTCTCGAAACGGGGGTGCCGTTCTCATTAACAACCCCGCCGCGCAGGACAGGGCTGCTCTTGAGTCGAACTTCCATCTCAGCCGCCGAAGGCCCTTCAATTAGAATCTCTCGGGAGACGTACCCTCGGGCCCGTACGGTGCAGCTGGTGGGAGCTTTCAAGTCGACCTGCAATTGAACCTGGCCGTCCTCATCCGCCTTCACAGCAGGCAAGGGGACCGACATGTAGGCGACGCTTGCCGTCGGCAGGGCTCTTCCTTCCTCGTCGAGGATTCGGAGCTGGACCAGCGTGGAGGGTCTGACGGAGAGGTCGACCTGTCGTTCGTCCTCTTCTTCCGACAGGACGGCTCGAGCCGAGTCCGGCATATAGTCCGAACTTCCCGATTCCACGTAAAAGTTCTCGCCGCGCCGCACCCGATGAAAAAAGAAACGGCCGAGCTCGTCGGTCCGGGTCCGTCGATAGAGCAATATGCCGTCCGGCACACGGCCGCACTCCGCATTGAAGCTAAGAGCCACGGGAATGTCTGCCACCGGTGTGCCCGTGTTGCTGTCGTAGACGTGACCCCAGACCAACTCGGCTGCTTCGCGAAGCCGGTAGTGCCGGCGCACCTCTCCAGAGGCGGTGATCTTGAGAGGGTCCTCCATCGGCTCATAACCCGGCTCATCAAGCACCAGGTAGCCTTCGAATGGTCGATCCAGGCGAATGCGGAACGTGCCATCGGCTCCACTACGTGTCTGACGGACCAGACCGTCATACCTGCGATCGCCTAAGGATCGGCGACTCTGATAGAGAGCCACCTGCGCGTCGGTTAGGGGCTCGCCGTCGGGCAAGGCAACCAGACCGACTATCGCAGCATGAAAAGCGTCTTTCTCACGAGACCCCTCCCGGCTGGCAAAACCCGCACCGCCAGAGGGCTGCTCAACTGCGAGATCGTCGCGGTCCGCTGCAGGGCTGCTCTCGTCATCACGTGGGGAGGCTTGGAAGCTCTCATCCTGCGAAGCCTCCGATTCAGTTGTCGACGCTGTTTCCCGTTTATCGTCGGTTGCAATGGGGGAGGAAGTGGACGGCCACCAATTCCACAGCATCAGCGAGGTGGCTACTGTGAAGACCAGAGCGGCAACGACGATGATCGAGCGCCCTTTCACCAGCGGTCTCCTTCCCAAAAGCGCGGGGCCTTTCTAGCGCCGCCGACCGCAGAAGTCGGATTCAAATCTCTTCCAATGGTGCCTGGCATGTCCTGCAGAATAGCATAAACAATACGAGGGATACAAGCATTTTCGTTATTAACGGAGGAGCGAACCTTCTCTAGATGAGGTGCAGTAGGTCGGGAACTAGTGCATTGCACCAAAAGTCTTGAGCCACCCTATGGGTAGGAAGCGACCAGGTGCTGCATGAGGGTTTGGATGATTTCGACCGTCTCCTCCATGCTGCCTATGAAGGTCCTTTCTCAGCTACGATGCGGCCACCAACCGGGTCTTGGGCTGGGAGTACGACGCGGCCGGCAACCTGCTCGACGACGGCATCCGCCACTACTGGCGCGACGCCGAAGGGCGCATGACGGGAGTGGGGCCCAGCATGCCCTCGCCTTCCCCGCCCGCCGGAGACGACGGCCGCTCTTCGCTTCGGGGCCGCAGCGGCTCGCCCGCCGCCAGCTATCTCTACGACTACCGGGGCCGAAGGGCGGCCAAGCTGGACGGCTCGGGCGGGGGGCGCAATCTACTTCTGGGACGAAGCGGTGGGCGAGGTCATCTGGGAGTTTCCGCTCAACTCGCCGATCCAGGATCTGGTGCGGGGCTGGTTCAACGGGCGCCTGGTGGTGGAAAACGACACCCGGCCCGGCGGAGGGCTGCACAACTTCTTCCGCGATCACCTGGGAGCGTTGCCACGTCCAGCGATGTCGAGAACCCTCAGCGAGAAAGTCAGCCAGCCTCTCGATGGCCGCCCCCGGACGGCTGAAGAGTTCATCCAGCGACGCTCGGAAGCCAGTTCATCAAGAATCCAAGCGCCGACCTCCTCTTGTTCCTTTTCCGGCAATCGCGATGCTTCCTCCATCGCTTTTGGAGCAACTTTCCCATAGCCTAAGTATGCCGTGGCCGTGCTGCTGCCGGCGATGCCGTTCCGACAGACGGCGCGATCATGAGACGCCCTTGATCAAGAGTGAGAGACAATTGCAAATTGATTGATCTGCAGCCGGCCACGAAGCCCGAAAGCCGCCAGGGCTCCGGCCAAGCCGATTCCAACGCCCACCGGCGCAGCCTTCATCCTTCGTCCAGGGAAACGGACACCCGCCCATGATGCCATGAACACAGCGCCGGTCCATATGTTTCGGCAGGTCGCAGGGCAGGAGTCCCGAAGCGTGACTTGAGCAAGGTGGACTCGGGTAAGGCCGTGTGAGGTCAGGGCAATCCACCGGGAACACCCGCATAGTCCAGCCGGGGCCAACTACTTGCGGGATTCTGGAGGGTGCAGGATAATGAGGCCGCTTCTGAGACACCATGAAGATCGATCTCAGCCCCCGTCAGCAATCGACCATCGCTGTCGCTGCCACACTGCTGGCAGCCATTGTGATCCTGTGCGCGATTGCCGGGTTGCTGTGGTTGATCGGCATCTTCTTCGCCACTTTCTCGCACGTATTTCTGCCCTTGGCCGTGGCCGGAATCATCGCCCTGGTCATCAAACCGCTTTACGACTCGTTCGTCGACCGGCTCAAGCTTCCGCCGGTGGCGGCCTTGGCCGTCATGGCGCTGGCCGCGCTGGTGCCGCTGGCCCTGGTGGGATGGTTTTTCGGCGCCATCGTGGTACGGCAGTCGTCCGATCTGGTTCAAAAGCTGCCCGAACTGTGGGAACAGTTTCTGGCCGAAGCCCGTCAGCATCTGCCGCTTATCCAGGACCTGTGGGACCGCTACGGAGACCGCGTCACCGAGGCCCTGCAGGATCGAGGCGGGGCACTGCTCTCAGCGCTGCAGTACCTGGGCGGACGCTTCGCCTCCACCGGCGGAGACGTCTTCAGCCTCTTCGGACGCCTGGCGGCCTGGGTCGTCCTGCCGGTTTACATCGCCTTCTTCCTGCTCATGGACCCGCAGAAGCCGCAGACCTGGTCCGACTCCGCCCTTCCCTTCCTCAAGCCGGAAACCCGCGAAGACATCTCCTACCTGGGGCACGAATTCGTCAATATCATCGTGGCCTTCTTCCGCGGCCAACTGCTCATCGCCCTCTTGCAGGGCATCCTCTTCGCGCTGGGATTCAGCATCGTGGGACTGCGCTGGGGCGCCGTGCTGGGTCTGGCGCTGGGACTGCTCAACATCATTCCCTACCTGGGCAGCATCCTGGGACTGGGCGTGGCCCTGCCCCTGGCCCTCTGGCAGACCGGAGGCGGCTTTCCTCTGGTGGTCGGGGTGCTGGTGGTTTTCACCGTGGTGCAGATGGTCGAGGGCTACGTCCTCACCCCCAAGATCATGGGAGACCGAACCGGACTCCACCCCATGGTCATCATGGTGGCCGTCTTTTTCTGGGGCTCGGCCCTCAACGGTATCCTGGGAATGCTGCTGGCCATCCCCCTGACGGCCTTCTTCGTGGTCTTCTGGCGGCTGGCCCGAGACAAATACTTCCGCGAACTCGTGTAGCCGGCAATCGCCGCAGGGTGCGCCTCGCACGATCGCTCGATGCTGCCTTGAGAAAGGACCTCTATGACTCAAGAATATGACGCCATCATTATTGGGACGGGGCAGGCGGGGCCGCCCCTGGCCGGGGAGTTTGATGGGAGGGGATTGAAGGTCGCCATTATTGAACGGCATCAGGTCGGGGGCAGTTGCGTCAATCATGGCTGCATACCCACCAAGGCGCTGGTGGCCAGTGCGCAGGTGGCTCATCAGGCCCGGCGGGCGGGCGATTTCGGTATTCAGGTCACGGGCCGGGTCGGGGCCGATATGAAACGGGTCAAGGCCCGCATGCGGGAGATTTCAGGACAGTCGAATGAAAGCGTGACCCAGTGGCTGGAGGGCATGGAGAACGTCGATCTGATACGCGGCCACGCCCGCCTGGAAGGCCCCGGCCGAGTGCGGGTGGGGTCGGATTTGCTCACGGCTCCCAAGATCTTCCTCAACGTCGGAGCCAGGGCCCGCGTCCCCGAAATGCCCGGACTGGACGAGATCGATTACCTGACCAGCACCGGCCTGCTCAAGCTGGAAGAGCTTCCCGAACATCTGGTCGTGATCGGAGGCGGCTACATCGGGTTGGAATTCGCCCAGATGTACCGCCGCTTCGGCAGCCGCGTGACCGTGGTCGAGATGGGCCCGCGCCTGATGAAGCACGAAGATGAAGACGTGGCCGAGGCTGTGGGCGAGATCTTGGCCGAGGAAGGCATCGAGCTGCGCTTGAATGCCGAGTGCATCGGATTCAGCCCCCGGAACTCGGGAATAGCCGTCCAAGTCGAATGCGGCGAAGGTCCCCCAGAAGTCGTCGGCTCACACGTCCTGCTGGCTGTAGGACGCATCCCCAATACCGACGACCTGGGACTTGAGAAGGCGGGCATTGAACTCGACAAGGGCGGATATGTTCCCGTCGACGATCGCCTGCGCAGCCCCGTAGAAAGCATCTGGGCCATCGGCGACTGCAACGGAAAAGGGGCTTTCACCCACACCTCCTACAACGACTACGAGATCGTGGCCAACCAGCTTTTCGGGGACGGCTCGCGAAAAGTCAGCGACCGCATCACCTGCTACGGGCTCTACATCGACCCGCCCCTGGGACGCATCGGCCTGAACGAGAGCCAGGCGCTGCAAAGCGGACGTAAGGCGCTGATGGGCAAGCGTCCCATGAGCAAGGTAGGACGCGCCAAGGAATTCGGCCAGACCCAGGGCTTCATCAAAATCCTGGTGGACCCCGACAGCGAAGAAATCCTGGGTGCGGCCATACTGGGCCTGTCGGGCGACGAGGCCGTGCACTGCCTGCTCGACGTGATGTACGCCAAGACGCCTTACACCGTCATCTCCCAAGCCGTCCACATCCATCCCACCGTCTCAGAGCTGATCCCCACCGTACTGCAGAGCTTAGAGCCGTTAGAGGACGAGGGCGACTGACATCTCGGCGAATCGCCGTCAGTTGTCGACGAAGCCCTGATCCCAGCCTCGGGAGGGGTCGTGGTTGCGCAGGTCGATGTCGAAATCGGCGCAGGACTTGAGGAGGATGCGCCATTCGATGGTCGGGGATTGGCTGTCCATCGTTCGCCTCTGACTACTCGGAGGGGATGGGAAGGCCGTGCATGCGCAGGAAGCTGAGCTTGTCCCAGTAGCCGCGCTGGAAGACGATCTTGCCCTCCTCGACCTGAAAGAAGCCGCATCCCCGCAAGCCCAGAGGATCGCGCCACTCCAGAATGGCCCATTGACCGTCCTCGAACAGGTTCTCGACCATGCAGGTCATCTCGGCCGCCGAAAACTCGCGCTGGAACATGGCGCGGATGGCCTCCCGTCCCTCCACCGGATCCTGGGTCACCTGATGATTGACCGCCGAGGGCGCGTAGAGCGAAGCGATGCGCTCCACGTCGCCGTCGTTGAAAGCCTCTATCCATTCCGTCACCACATTGCGCGGACTCTTCTCAGCCATGCTGCGCTCCTTTCGATCAATCGCTTCCGAGCATAGCCTACCCTACCCTGTCAGAAAAAAGCTTGCTCTTCGACATCGCCTTGCTGTAGAGTCTCTCCTAGTTGATCTAGGAGAAGGAAGATGGAAAAATCGGCGGGCTTCATGCCCGGCATGCTGGAAATGCTCATCCTCAAGGCGGTTTCGCTGGGTCCGGCCCACGGCTACGGCATTTTGCTGCGCATCGAGAAAATCTGCGGACAGGCCTTCGGGGTGGAGCAGGGTTCGCTCTATCCGGCCCTCAACCGGCTGGAACACCGCGGACTGCTCGACTCCGAGTGGGGAGTCTCGGACAACAACAGGCGGGCCAAATACTACCAATTGACGGCAGCGGGCGAGAAGCGCCTGCAAAAGGACAGCCGCCAGTGGACGCGTCTCTCCCAAGCCGTTGAAACCGCTTTAAAAGCGACTCCCGAGGAGGCTTGAAGATGTGGGCGAAGATGAGGTCGTGGTGGCGTTCACTAAGAGACCGGAAAGGCTTCGAATCCGACCTGTCGGCTGAATTCGAGCATCACCTGGAAAGCCGCAAACGGCATCTGATGCAAAGCGGACTGAGCCAAGGAGAGGCCCGGCGCAGAGCCCGCCGCGAGTTCGGCGACGCCGAGGCCCTCAAACGCGACTGCCGCCAGGCCCGCGGACTTTACTGGAGCGACGAACTGGCCCGCCATGCCGGTTTCGCCCTGCGCCTGCTGCGCCGCCACCCCACCTTTGCCGTCAGCGTCCTGCTCACGCTGGGACTGACCATCGGCGCCAACACGGCCATCTACAGCATCGTCGACGGACTCCTGATCCAGCCCCTGCCCTACCGCCAACCCGAGCGCCTTTACGTACTGACCTCCGACATCGAATCGCCGCGCGGTTCGGCCCGGCGTTGGAGCCATAGCGGGGCCGAGTGGGAAGTCGTGCGCGACCGGGCCCAGGGACTGGAGACGGCTTGCTTCTCAGGCTGGCCTCAAGGCAGCAACCTGGTGGTAGGCGAGTGGGCGCGCCACGTCAGTCAGGGACGCGTGGGCGCGGGCTACTTTCAGGTTCTCGGCGTCGAGCTCCCGGCAGGACGCGAGTTCTCCTCCGCCGAGGACTCGCCCCTAGGAGGAGCGGTCGCCATTCTCGGCCACGATCTGGCCGAGAGCCTTTTCGCGGGGCCCCAGCAGGCCCTGGGACAAGACATCTCGCTGGCGGGACAGCCCCACCAGGTCATCGGCGTCCTCCCCTCCAACTTCCGCAGTCCCTACGGCGAAGAAGTGTGGACGCCCTTGCGCCCCTCCACTCAAGGAGAGGGCGAAGGAGCCAACTACGGCATCCTCATCCGTCCCGGAGAGGGGCTCAGCTCGGACCAGGCCCAGGCCCAGATATCGCTGCTGAGCGGGACCCTGGCCGAAGCGGCGCGCCTTCCCGATGACTTTTCCGTCCGCTACCGGCTGGCTCCCTTGCAGAGCGACCTGGTGCGGGAAGTGAAGCGCCCGCTCGTGATCATCTGGGTGGCGGTGGGACTGACTCTGCTGATCGGATGCGTCAATATCGCGGGACTGTTGCTGGCCCGCCAGGCAAGGCGGCGCCGCGAGCTGGCCGTCCGCTACGGCCTGGGCGGCGGACGCGGTGCCGTCATCCGCCAGATGCTGACGGAAAGCCTGGTGATGGCGGCACTGGGAGCGTTGCTGGGAACAGGCCTCGGCTACCTGGGCAAGGAAGGGCTCGAGTTGCTGGCCCAGGACGCTTTCGGGCTGTGGCAGCCGGTCGCCTTCAACCTGCGCGTGCTGCTGGTGACCTCGCTCAGCGCGCTGCTGGCCAGCCTCCTCTTCGGACTGGCCCCAGCCTGGCAGGCCGCCCGGCTGGACGTGCGCCAAAGCCTCTCCCAGGGCAGCGGACGCAGCAGCCAGGACGCTTCCAGCCGCCGCTTCAGCCACCTGCTGGTGGTGGCCCAGGTGGCCCTGGGCGTCGTGCTGCTGGTGGCCGCCGGACTGCTGCTGCGCACCTTGCTGCATTTGCGCGCGCTCGACCCCGGCATCGATCCCTCGGGGGTGGTGACGGGCAAGCTGTCGCTCACCGACGCCCGCTACCGGGACCCTCAAAGCGTCCAGCGCCTCTTCGTCCAGAGCCTGCAGCAGATCCGCGCCTCGGCGGGCGTGGAAGAGGCCGCCGTCGCTTTGACCCTGCCCTACGAGCGCGCCGTCAACCTGGGATTCCGCCTTCAGCAAGACGGAGAGCAAGGGCCGGGCCAGGTCACCGACGCGGTCTACGTCACTCCCGGCTTCTTTCAGGCCCTGCGCGTCCCGCTCTTGCAGGGGCGCTTGTTGGAACCGCGAGACGACCAGCAGCACTCCCCCGTGGCGGTGGTCAACCGGGCCTTTGTCGAACGCTACCTGGATGGCGGTCCCGCCCTGGGACGGCGGCTGGCGGCGGTGGGCGAAATGAGGGAGATCGTGGGCGTGGTCGGGGACGTTCAGCATCGTCCCGTGTGGGGCGGACAGAGGGGGCCGCTGGGCAACGTTCCCACCCTCTACGTGGCCGCCCAGCAAAGCTCAGGACTCTTCCGCTTCGCGCATCGCTTCTTCTCGCCTTCCTGGGTGGTGCGCAGCAGGCTGTCGGAGGCCGAAGCCGCCGAGGTCATCCGATCAGCGGTCCACTCTCTCGACCCGCTGCTGCCCTTTTCCCGATTCCAAAGCATGGATTCGGTGATGGCCGAGTCCTGGTCCCACCAGCGGCTGCAGGCCTTTCTCATGCTGGCGCTGGCCGCCCTGGCGCTGCTGCTCTCCACGGTAGGCCTCTACGGGGTGGTGGCTCAAGCCGCTCTCCGCCGGCGTAGGGAAACCGGCATCCGCATGGCTCTGGGATGCGGGCGCTGGAGAGCCGTCCTCAGGGTGGCCCTGCCGGGGATGGTGCTGACGCTGGTCGGCGCCGGGCTGGGAACCCTGGGGGCCTGGAGCGGAATGCGCTTGCTCGATCACCTGCTCACCGGCGTGACTGCGCACGATCCGCTCACGTTCCTGTCGGTCCTCGGACTTGTCGTGGGCGCGGCCCTCGCCGCCTCTCTGCTGCCCCCCCTGCGCGTCACCCGCGCCACCCCCAGCCAAATCCTGCGCAGAGACTGAACTTGGCCCTTGTTCTTGGGGGAGTGATTGTGTAGCTTGATGTCCAGGCTAGGGTGATGCCTTCAATTCATTTTCAATGTCTGAAAAATAGAGAGGAAGAGCCGATGTTTTTAAAGGACGTCAAGGACGCATCACCGCAAGGACCCTACGCCACCGCCATTAGAGACCTGCGCGAGGCCGGCAAGATGGTGCCTGAAATCATGCACCTCTTCGCCTACAAACCCGACCGCACGGGATTCCTCTCCCGCTTTGCCGAAGGCGTCATGCGCGGCCCCTCGCCCCTTTCGCCGGGAATGCGCGAATTGATCGCGGCCTTTACCTCGACCCGCAACCAGTGCCCCTTCTGAATCGGCTGCCACGCTGCGGTCGCAGCGAACCTTCTGGGGGACCCGGCACTGGTCGAGGCGGTACTGAAGGACTTCCGCAGCGCCCCCATCAGCCAACGCGAAAAGGCGCTCTTCGCCTATCTGGAGAAGATGAACGCCGCTTCCCACCAGCTCGGTCAAGAAGACGTGGATAGCGTGCTCGCGGCCGGCTGGAGCAGCGAAGCCCTCTACGACGCCATCACCGTCTGCGCCCTCTTCAACTTTTTCAATAAGTGGATCGACGCCACCGGCGTCGCCGACATGACGCCCGAGGCCTACCAGGCTTCGGGAGAGCGGATGGCCAAGAGCGGCTATATCCGCGATCAGAATTCATAGCCGAGCAGGGCGATTTCGCAGGCGAAGGCCTCTTCCACCACGGCCCTGGCGGAGGGCGAGTAGTAGTCGCGATAGTGGCGCTTGTCGCTGCGGTATTCGGACTTGGCCCGGACTCCCAGCGACCCGTTAAAGGGGATCCCCAGTCGTTCGAAGACCTGGTCCAGTTCCTCCTTCAAGGACTCGTAGCGCACCACCCGGTCCACCAGCAGAGTTCCGTCGGGGGCGCTGTAGCGCGGGAAATCAGAGCAGAAGCGGCCCTTCTCGAGGTACTGCTCGAAGCTCCAGTCACCGCCCCTCAAGTGGTTGATCTGGTGAAAGTGAGAGACCGTCTTGTCCCAGGGATTGCGCTCCACGCAGAACTTGAAGCAGCCCTCCCAAAGCCCGCGCGGGATGCGCTGCTGCACAGCCGAGGCGGACATGTGATTGTAGAACTTCAGCATCTTGGGATCGGCCGGGTCTTCGGGAAAGGGCATCCCGTTCCACTGGTAGTTGCGGGCTGCATGAGGAGGCACCGGCGGCTGGATGGGGGTCACGATGTCTTCTTGGCCGCAGCACTGGGAGAGAAAGACCTCGATGCTGGTTCCCGCCACCTTCTGGTTCTTGATGAAGATGAACTTGTACTTGTGCGACAGGATCATTGCGATGCAGGGCGGAGTATACTCCACATCCCCGAAGACGGCATCCTCTCACTTCCAGCGGAAGAAGTCCTGCTTTCCAACGTCGAGGCGAAGTTGGGGCTGCCCCTCCGTCGTTGAAGCTATGGAGGGTCAACGACCGATGGCGAACAGGTGGTTTTCGGCGCGCACGTAGAGCGTGTCGTGGCCCAGGGCGGGAGTGGCCATAATGCGCTCTCCGAGTTCATTGCGGGCTACTTCGCGATAGACGGGTCCCGCTTCGATGATGAGGACCTCGCCGTCCTCGCTGCTGAGGTAGAGAAGTCCTCCGCTGGCCACCGGCGAGGCGCTGAAGCCTCCGCCCGCGTGCCCGACCCGCTGACGATAGATTTCCTCGCCGTCGGAAAGACGGTAGCAGTCGAGAATGCCGTTGTTGTTGAGCGAGTAGAGGTAGTCGCCGTAGATGAGCGGGGTGGGCATGTAGGGTCCGCGTCCCCGCTTGCTCCAGAGGACGGCATCGCTGGAGGTCTCCTCGCCTTGCAAGGTGATGTCGCCGCGGGCCTGAGGCGAGACGGCGAAGATAGGCTTTTCAGGCGAGCGTCCGCTGGCCACGATGATGCGGTCTTGGTTGAAGACGGGAGTGGGAGCCGTGATCTTGGAGCTTCCGCCCAGTCTCCAGATCTCCTGGCCGCTGAAGGGGTCATAGGCGCGGATGTAGTTGGATCCGTTTGTGACGATCTGGGCCGGGCCCGGGCCGGGGTAATAGGCGGGCGTGCCCCAGCTTGGGAGCTCTTCTCGGGCGGTGCGCCACAATTCCTTTCCGTCGGCGGCGTCGAAGGCTGCCAGGAAGTCGTCCTGCTGGGTATCGACCTGGACGATGACCATGTCCTGGGTGATGATGGGCGAGCTGGCGGGTCCCCATTCGTAGGTGGGCGCGTTGTAGGCGCCTACGTCCATGTCGCCCAGGTCTTTGCTCCACAGCAGATTCCCTTCCATGTCGTAGACGAAGAGCCCCTGGGAGCCGAAGAGGGCGGCCAGGCGGCGGCCGTCGGTAGCGGGAGAGGAACTGGCGTAGGTGGACTTGATGTGGCGCTTGAACTCGGGACGCCCCTCATGGGCCGTGCGTACCCAGATGACGCGTCCGCTGAGGGCGTCCAGGCAATACACCTGCCATCGATGGACCTGGCCGCTGTCGTCGGCCGCCGTGCCGGCCCCGTAAAGGCCGTGCTTGTAGCTGGACTCGGCTTCCAGGTTGACGGCGGTGGTGAGGTAAATGCGTCCGCCCCACAGGACGGGACTGGAATGGGCCAATCCCGGAATTTCGCGCTTCCAGCGGATATTGTGGCCGCTCTCGCCGTTCCACTCCAGGGGCAGGTTCTGCCCCTCCATCACTCCCGAAGCGTCCGGCCCCCGGAAGGAGGGCCAACTCGCGGGCTGCCCCAATGCCGGAAGATTGAGACCCGGAAGAATAAGACAAAGAAATACCAAGCCCAAAAGGGCCCTACCGCTCATGCGCAAGCTCATGCCAGCATGTTGCACGGAACCGGGGGAATCGTCAATTGGACTAGCTCAGGCCGTGTTTTTCCAGCCGGTAGAGGAAGGCTTTGTAGGGAAGGCCAAGCAGGCGGGCGGCCTGGGTGCGGTTGCCTTCGGCGCGCTGCAGGGCCTGGGCCAGCAGCGAGCGCTCGTGGTCTTCCCAGTTCAAGCCCTCGGCAGGCAGGCGGAAGGCCCCGTTGCCCGACTCTTCGCCCAAGGCCCCGGAGGAACTGGGTACGTCCGTCCGCACTTCTGCCGGCAAGTCCTGAGCGTCGAGCCGGCCGTCCTCGGAGAAAAGCACCAGGCGCTCGACGAGGTTGTGCAGTTGACGCACGTTTCCGGGCCAGGAGTAGTCCATCAGGCAGCGGAGAATGTCGGTGGGCAGCTCTTCCGGGACGGGCATGCGGTGGCGGCGGGCGGCGCTGCGCAGAAAGTGGGAGGCCAACAGCGGGATGTCTTCGCGCCTTTCCCGAAGGGGCGGCATGATGATGGGCACCACGTTGAGCCGGTAATAGAGGTCCTGGCGGAATGTGCCCTCGGCCACCTCGGCCTCCAAGTCGCGGTTGGTGGCGGCGATGAGGCGGATGTCCACGCTCACTTCGCGGTTGGAGCCGACGCGGCAAAAGCGTCCTTCTTGCAGCACTCGCAAGAGCTTGGGCTGAAGGTGCAGGGGCAGTTCTCCCACCTCGTCCAGCAAGACCGTCCCGCCCTCGGCCGCTTCGAACTTGCCGCGGCGCCGTTCCTCGGCGCCCGTGTAGGCGCCCTTCTCCGACCCGAAGAACTCGGCTTCCACCAGTCCCTCGGGAACGGCGGCGCAGTCGATGGTGACAAAGGGTTTGTGCTTGCGTGAGGAGAGGGCGTGCAGAGTGCGGGCCGCCAGTCCTTTTCCGGTGCCGCTTTCGCCTCCGATGAGGATGGTGGCCTCGGTGGCGGCCACTTTCTCCAGCCGCCGGAAGATGCGCTGCATGGCGGGGGCCCTTCCCAGCAGATCCACTAATTGCTCGCGCTCCTCCAGGGCTTGGCTGAGGCGGCGGTTTTGTTCCACCAGAGAATGCGACTTAAGCGCCCGTTCCACGGCCAGGATCAGCACTTCCCGCTGAAAAGGCTTGACCAGGTAGTCGTCGGCGCCGGCCTGTACGGCCTCCACGGCATGGGAAATGGAACCATGGGCGGTGGCCATGATGAAGGCCACCGAAGGAAAGTCCTGCTGCACCTTCTTGAGCAGATGCATGCCGTCCCGACCGGGGAGCTTCCAGTCGCTGACCACCAGGTCGGGGAGGGAGCGGAGGAGGGCTTCGCCGGCTTCTTCAGCCGAGGCGGCCTCTTCCACCTGGTGCCCCTCCCGGGTGAGGATGCGGCAGACGATGCGGCGCTGGTCCTGTTCGTCCTCGACGACCAAAATGTGGGCCGGCTTCATGAGTTCGGCTCCTGGCTGGGGCCCGAGGGCACAGATCCGCGGCGGCGGTGACGCAGATGCAGGAGAGCCCGGCTGCCGTGCGGATCGCGGTCCTCGATAGAGAGGCTGCCCTGGTAGCGCGTGATCGCCACCCGGCTGGCCAGGTAGAGCCCCATGCCGCTGCCTTGCGACTTGGTGGTGACATGAGGCGTAAAGAGCCGCTCGCGGACTTGAGGCGGCAAGCCGGGCCCGTCGTCCTCGACGGAGATTACGACACCGCCCTCGGGGTGGACCTTGGCGGCCAGACCGATGTGTCCCTGAGGGGCCGCCTCCACGGCATTGACGGCCAGGGCCTGAACCATGCCCCGGATCTCGGCCTGTACTCCCTTGATGGTCAGGTCGGCCTCTTCGGGCAAGTCGAGCGAGACCTGGGCCTGGCCGTGCTGCACGGCCTCCAGCACCACGTCCTCGAGCAGGACGCCCACCTCCACCGGTTCCTGCAGACCCTCTCCATCAGCGGCCAGGCTGAGGAAAGAGCGTATCCAGGAATCGATGCGGGCCGTTTGGCGGCGGGCCGTAGCGGCCAGTTCCTGGGCGCGCGGATCGTCGGGCGGGCAGGAGGCCAGCTCTTCGATGACCAATCCCAAGGTGTTGAGGGGGTTGCGAATGGTGTGGGCGAATCCGCGTGCGATCTGGCCCAGTTCGCTGAGCTGCTCTTCCTGCTGCCATCGGCGCCGTTCCCGGTCGTATTCCTGAAGGCGCTGCGACATGCGGTTGAAGGACTGCAAGGCCGCTCCCACCTCGCCGCCGGTCGAGTCGGCAACCTGCAATCCCAGTTCCCCCGACGCCACTCTGCGGGCGGCCCGTGTGAGTTCGCCCAGCGGACGGCTCACTCCGTAGGCGATGAATCCGGCTCCTGACAGGCCCAGCAGCAAGGCCAACACCGTGCCTCCCAGCAAACGGCTGCGCAAGTCGGAAACGGTCGATTCGACGTCGGTGGAGGGAATGCTGATGGTGCGCTCGAATCCCGCCCCCTTGACCTTGAGAGTGGCCGAAAAGGCCGAGCCCTCGTCGTGCAACTCAACCCGCGTGGACAGCCGCCCCGGCTGGCCGTCCAGAACAAGCTCTCTCTCGGATACGAGGTGGGATTCTGAGGGCTGCTTGAGGACTCGCACCACCCGCCGTTCTTTCTCTTCCTTGTCCCCTTCAGAGCCGGCCTCGACCTTCTCTTGAACGCTCTCTTGGGCCTGCACCAGAGTCACTTCTCCGCCTTCCGCCAAATGGTCCAGAAGGTTCTCGATGCGCTGGTCGAAAAATTCGGCCACTTCGCGGGTAGCCGTCAGGGCCGCCTCGCCCGCCTGTTCCACCGAGGCCCGGGCGGCCCGGTTGACCAGCCACCAGTGAAAGGCCAGAACGCCCGCGATGAGCAAACCGAAAAACAGAAATAATTTGGCCTTCAACGACATAATGATCTCCACTGTAGCCCTCTGCAGGCATGCACGCTCTACTCCATCATATTACCGCTCTATTTCCGCAAATGAGGAAGAGGGGGCGGGCCGGGTGTCCCCATTTGGGGAAACTTCCTCGTCTCCTTTGCGCAGAAGGGGCCAATTCCGGCCCAGGGGTCTTTGGCACAGGCGATGCAATGGAGAGGGCGCATCGATTAAAACCCGCCATCAATTGGCGCGGGCAACCACTAAGGAGGTTCTAAATTGATGAGAACTGCTGGCTACGCCATTGTGATGATTGTGCTGACGACCCTGATGACTTCTCCCCTGAGTGCGGCCGACGATCCCGCCGAAGTGGCGCGAGCCTTCTTCGAGAAGGTCTGGAGCGAAGGCGACGTCGAACTGGCTCACGGCATCATTAACGCCGACTTTCAGTTTCACAATCCCATGATCCGCATCGTGGGCCCCACAGGACCCGATCTGGTCACGGGACGCGTGGAGATGATCCGCGAAGCCTTTCCCGACTATAAGATCGAGGTGCTTGACATCTTCAGCGAGGGGCCCAAGGTTCTGGTGCGCTGGAAGGCTGCGGGAACCCACGAGGGTCCTCTAGGCGGCAACGAGCCGACCGGCAAGAGCATGTCCTACGAGGGCATGACGGTTCTGGAGATCCACAACGGCCAGATCTACGAAGAGTGGACCATCGACGATTTCCGCTCGGGGCTGCGGCAACTGGGTATCGAGAGCTTGCAGGTCAGACGCCAACAGTAGGGGTCAAAGACCATTTCAAGGAGAAGCCATGCAAGACCTGTTCAGCGACATCAAGGTGGCCGTCCGCCGTCTGGCCGGCCAACCCGGCTTTCTGGCTGTTTGCCTGCTCACACTGGCTCTGGGGATCGGTGCCAACACCATGATCTTCGGCGTCATCTACAACGTCCTTCTGCGTCCTCTGCCTTTCCCTCATCCCGAGCGCATCGTGCGCATGGTGGAGGAGCATTCCGGGGCGGGCGGGCGACGGATTCCAGGCTTTTCGCTGGACAGCTTTCGGGAGTGGAAGGAAAGCAACTCGGTCTTTTCGGCCATGGCCGCCTTTCAAGATCACACCGCCACGCTGACCGACCGGGAGCCCGCCCTGGAGCTTAACGGCATCCGGGCCACGGTAGGCTTTTTCGAAGTGCTGGGTGTGCCGGCGGCCCTGGGGACGGCCTTCGAACCCGTCCACGAAGAGCGAGGCAATGAGCGCGTCATCGTGCTCTCTCATTCCGTGTGGCAGACTTACTTCGGCAGCGATCCCCAGATCGTGGGACGCTCGATGAGCCTGGACGGCATCCCCTACACCGTGATCGGCGTCATGCCCAGCGACTTCGCCTATCCCGACCGCGAGACCCAGTACTGGCTTCCCATGCTGGTAGGCCCCTCTCAGAACAGGCCGGGCGAACGCCGGGTCATCGTGCTGCCGGTTTTCGCCCGTCTCAAGCCCGGGATCAGCGTGCAGCAGGCCCAGGCCCAAGGGCAGGCCATTGTGGAGGAACTGCGGCAGCGCGAACCCGATCCCCAAGAAAGGGATGAGCGCGTCATCCTGCATCTGGAGAATCTGCTGGAGGGCATCACGGGGCCCGTGCGCACGCCCCTCTATATCCTCTTCGTGGCCGTCGGCCTGCTGCTTCTGATCGCCTGCACCAACGTAGCCAACCTGATCTTGGCCCGTGGCGCCGACCGGCAGGGAGAAATCGCCATTCGCCTGGCCCTGGGGGCCGGGGCTGGACGCCTGACCCGTCTCGTCCTCACCGAAAGCCTGTTGCTTTCGCTGCTGGGGGGAACGACCGGGCTGCTGCTGGCGCTGGGAGGAATGCGGCTGCTGAAGAGCTTCGCGGCCGATCTCATTCCGCGCGTGGAAACGGTGACCCTGGACTGGACGGTGCTGGCTTTTGCGCTGGCCTTATCGACCCTGACCGGGTTGTTCTTCGGACTCATACCCGCTCTCCAGTACCGGCGGGTCGACCTCACCTCCTCCCTCAAGGAAGGGGCCGAGCAGACCCCGGGCGACTTGCCCGGCGCTCTGGGAAGGGTCAGCCTGAGGGGCGGGCTGGTCATCATTCAAATCGCCTTGGCCACCGTCCTCCTGGTCGGAGCCGCCCTGCTGGCCTCCTCCTTTTTGCGTCTCAGCAGCGTGGACCCCGGCTACGACTGGGAGGACGTGGCCACCATGCGCGTGCAGTTGCCAGGATACCGCTATGGAAGCTCGGAGAGCCGCAACGACTTTTTCGACCGGCTCTTGCGGCGGGTGCGCTCGGCGCCCGGCGTGGAGTCAGCCGCCATCGCCAATCTGCTGCCCATGTCTCAGGCCCGAATCCGCCTCAGCTTCGGCATCCGCGGACGGCCTGAGACCCAGGAGGGGGGACGCAGTCCTGAGGCCAGCGTGCGGGTGGTGACTCCGGGATACTTCCGCACCATGCGCACCGACATCCTGCAAGGACGGGGCTTCGCCGAAACCGACAGGACCGGCACGCCTCCAGTCATCATCGTCAATCAGGCCTTGGCCGACCGCTACTTCCCCGACGAAAACCCCATCGGCCAGGAAATTCAGTTCGGCGAAATCGTGGGGGTGGTGGAGAACATCCTCAACGAAGGGCTGCAATCGCTTCCCGAGCCCGAACTCTACATGGCTTTGGCCCAACTGCCCCCGCGCATGTCGATTATGACCCGGCAGGTCAACCTTGTGGCCCGCACCGACTCCAGCGAGCGGTTGGTGCCTTTCCTTCACGGAGCCGTGCAGGCCCTCGATCCGGCCCTGCCCCAGTTCGACGTGACCCTGCTGGAAGAGCGGGTGGACCGTGAAATCGCCGAGCCCCGCCTCTATTCGGGACTGATGACGGCCTTCTCGGCCCTGGCTCTGGTGCTGGCCATGATCGGGCTCTACGGCGTGACTTCATACGCAGTGTCGCGCCGCACGCGCGAGACCGGCATCCGCATGGCCTTGGGAGCCGAATCGTCGCAGATCCTGGGACTGGTGCTGAGCCAGGGACTGACTCTGGCCGTCATCGGAATCGGAGTAGGGATGGCGGCCGCCTTGGGCCTCAGCCGACTGCTGGAATCGCTGCTCTTCGGCGTCAGCGCCACCGATCTCCAGACCTACCTGACGGTGCCCCTGGTCCTGCTGCTGGTCATGCTGGCCGCCACCTACCTCCCCGCCCGCCGGGCCTCCCGCCTGGATCCCTGGAAGGCGCTGCGGATTACCTAGTGTCCTGAGTTAGAAGTCTTGAGCCACCCTGTCGCGTTATCCCACGCTTTCAGCGTTCCGACCTTTGGCGTCTGAAACCCAGGGTGGCGCCGCCGTCTCGCTGCCGCTCGTCGGGGCTGACCCTGGGCTGACGAATCGCTCGCCTTCAGCGAGCCGGACTTGACTTCTAACACAGTCGCTGCCTGCCCTCCGAAGTCTTGGCGAAGGAGGGGGCTGGCGAATCTGTCCCTGGTCAGGGACAGGAACGGAGGGCGCTGGCTCAGAACTTATGACCGGCAGAGCACTAGGTTGTCGGCAGGCTTTGGCTGTCGCGAAGCAGGTTCTTGGGGAGGTTGAACTGAACGTTTTCGGTGGTGGTCACCAGTTCTTCAACCGCGGCCCCCTTGGTACGGAAGAAGTCAACCACGCCCTCCACCAGGTTCTCGGGCGCCGAAGCCCCCGAACTGATGCCCACGATGCGGACGTCATGCAGCCACTCGGGGCGGATGCCCTCCACATCGTCGATCAGGTATGCCTGACGGGCTCCGCACTTCTGGGCCTCTTCGACCAGGCGGTTGGAGTTGGAGGAGTTGGTCGAGCCCACCACCAGCACCAGGTCGGCTTGGCCGGCCATCTGGCGGACAGCCGTCTGGCGGTTCTGGGTGGCATAGCAGATATCGTCGGCCGCCGGCCCCTCGATGTGAGGAAATCTGCGGCGCAAGGCCTCGATGATCTGGCGCGTGTCGAAGAGACTGAGCGTAGTCTGGGTGATATAGGCCACTTTTTCGGTGTCCACCTGCAGCTCTTCGACGTCATGAATGTCTTCCACCAGCCGGATGTTCTCCGGGGCCACGCCCATGGTCCCCACCACCTCGTCATGACCCTGGTGGCCGATGAGGACGATGGTGTATTCCTTCTTGGCGTAGCGGACGGCCTCCAAATGAACCTTGGTGACCAGGGGACAGGTGGCGTCGATGACGTTGAGATTGCGGCGCCTGGCGTCTTCGCGAACCGCGGGGGAAACGCCGTGGGCACTGAAGATAACCGTCTTGCCCGAGGGGACTTCCTGCAACTCCTCCACGAAGATGGCGCCCTTCTCGCGCAACTCCTGCACCACATGCTGATTGTGGACGATCTCCTTGCGCACGTAGACCGGCTTGGGATAAGTCTTGAGCGCAATATTCACGATGTCGATGGCCCGAACCACGCCCGCGCAGAACCCGCGGGGAGCCGCCAGAATCACCTTTTCAACCATAGTGGGATGTTATCACAGCAGCCGCGGCGGGTTCTTGCCGAAGGAAGCCGAAGCGGGGGCTGGAGAAGCCCCGAATTGGGCAAAAAAAAAGGTCCCAAGTGATGTCCAGCCGTAGTCGCATCGCCAGTTCGGCGCTTCAAGCAGGACGGAAACTCTGGATACCCGAAGAAATCCTGTGCTTCCGCCCCTAGGCGCCGACGGCGAACCCGATAACTGCTGCTTCCGCCGGGAAACCCGACTTCCGCTCACAGCCCCGCTCCCGGAGGAGCAGGAGAGAACGACTGACGTTGCCTTCGCTTCCGGCGCCGCGACCGAAGCCGCTTTGCCTTTCACGAGGCTTCAGAAACCGCTCCCGAAGGTTCGGTTTCCCCGGTTGGCCGGTCTCGCGCTCTCAGGCGAACCTGAGGGCCCTTTCTCCGGCCGACCGACCCAGCCAATCCTCATACCGGCTTGGCTGCGTCCGTCCACCTCTTGGGACGATTCGAAGTCTATACCCGGCCCCGGAGGGGGTCAAACGCTTTTACGGATAATTTTCCCTGCACACATGTTGTGCATGCACCTATTCACACCCGATGCGCGCCATCCAACGCATTCTCATCCTCCGTTCACAGGAAATTCACAGACTTTTCCACACCGTGTCCGAAAGGCTCGAAAACCGGCCTTTTTCGGCACCTTGGCTAAATGCTTATTTGAGCTTATTGAGCGTTTTTAATGCCCCTGGAGGTGTTGATGACGGGCGCTTGGGCGAGGCTGCCGAAGCAAGCGCAAGCGAACTCAGTACCCAAAACAAGAGTGGCTGGATTTTCACCTTGATTTCAGTCCTGGCCGGGTATAAGCTGTCGTCATTGAAACAGGCGATTCCGAGGAATAGAATCGTCAGGGAGCCGTCAACAAGGAGAGAATGCCGATGAGAATCATCGATCCCATGATTGAAGAGTTCAAACACGAAGCGGCCATCACCCGCAAGTGCTTCCAACATATCCCCGACGGGCAGTGGGAATGGACGCCCCATGAGCGTTCCATGTCGATGGGCCGTTTGGCCTCCCACATCCAGGAAATCCCGGAGTGGCTCAGCGAGATCACTGACAAAGACACTTTCGTGATGCCCGAGGACTACAAGCCCTCGGTGGCTTCCGGCAAGGAAGAACTGCTGCGCAACTGGGACGGACTGGTGGAGCAGGCGGTGGAGAAGCTCAACACTGTCAGCGACGAGAAGGCGATGGGCACCTGGACCATGCAGGTGGGCGGAAACACGGTTATGGAAATGCCGCGCGTGGCCGTTATTCGCGGCATCCTGCTCAACCACCTCATTCACCATCGCGGGCAGCTTTCCGTCTACCTGCGTCTGGCCGGCGGCACCGTCCCCTCCATTTACGGTCCATCGGCCGATGACGACGGAGGCATGGGCGGCTGAGGGATCTCCCGACGCTTGGGTGAACACCTTCCGATTCGTTATCATGAAAGCCTGCGTCCGCCGTTGTTTTTCAGTCCATTGGCGGGCGCAGGCAGCCTATGAGGAAAATAACGATGACGAAGATGTCGCCCTTCCCCCGATTTTTCCATCCCCTTCGCCTTGCTTTGCTCTTGATGCTGCCGGCGCTCGCCCTCGCGGGCAGTATGGCCGCCCAGGAGGAGCATCCTTTCTCGGTGCACGACATGTTGGCCATGGAGCGGGTTTCTTCCCCCGCGGCCTCGCCCGACGGACGGCACATTGTTTTCGTGCTGCGCAGCACCGACCTGGAAGCCGACCGCGGACGCACCGACCTGTGGCTGACGCCCTTCGAGGATCCGGCTCCGCAGCGGCTCACCTCTCACCAGGCTTCCGACTTCAACCCGGTATGGGCCGACGAGCGGACCGTCTATTTTCTGTCCACCCGCTCGGGGTCGTCGCAGATCTGGAAAATCCGCATCGACGGAGGTGAGGCCGAGCAAGTCAGCCACTTGCCTTTGGACGTCACCAGCTTCGTCCTCTCCCGCCAGGGCGACAAGGCGGCCCTCTCCATGGAAGTCTTTCCCGACTGCGAGAACCTGAAATGCACGGTGGACCGTTTGCAGCAGCGGGAGAAGAGCAGCCGCAGCGGGGTCGTTTACGATCAGCTCTTCGTGCGCCACTGGGACACCTGGAAAGACGGACGCCGCTCTCACGTTTTTGTCATGCCACTGCAAGGCGGCCCACTGACCGACGTCATGAAGGGCATGGAGGCGGATTGCCCGTCCAAACCTTTCGGCGGACCCGAGGAGTACACCTTCACTCCCAGCGGCGACGGGGTGGTCTTCACGGCCCGCGTCCAGGGAGCGAAAGAGCCCTGGTCGACCAATTTCGATCTTTATCATGCCGCCGCCGACGGCTTTTACCCGGCCCGCAAACTGACCGACAATCCGGCCTGGGACACACAGCCGGTCTTCTCTCCCGATGGAAATACGCTGGCTTACCTGGCCATGCAGCGGGCCGGATTCGAGGCCGACCGCTTCCGCATCGCCCTGCGGCCCTGGCCTGAAGGCGAGACCAATCTGCTGACCGAAGAGTGGGACCGCTCTCCCGGCTCCTTCGTCTTCAACGGCGACGGAAGCGAAATCTATGCCTCGGCGGCCAATCTGGGCCAGAGTTCCATATTCGGCATCAACACCGCCACGGGTGAGGTTCAGACCCTGGTGGAGCAGGGTTACAACGCCTCGCCGATGGCGGTTCGAGGACAGATCGCCTACCTGCACGACAACCTCAGGGCGCCGGCCGAACTCTACAAGCTCCGTCCCGGCGCCGCTTACGCCGAGAAGATGACCGAGTTCAACGACGCCCGCCTGGCATCGGTGGCCATGGGAGAGTTCGAGCAGTTCACCTTCAAGGGCTGGAATGACGAAGACGTGCACGCCTATGTGGTGGGTCCCGCAGACCTGGTGGCCGGCCGGAAGTATCCCGTGGCCTTCTTGATTCACGGGGGACCGCAAGGATCTTTCGGCAACCATTTCCACTACCGCTGGAATCCTCAGGCCTATGCCGGGGCGGGTTACGCGGCGGTGATGGTGGACTTCCATGGCTCCGTGGGCTACGGGCAGGACTTCACCGACTCCATTACCGGCGACTGGGGCGGCAAGCCGCTGGTCGACCTGCAGAAAGGACTGGAGGCGGCTCTGGCGCGCTATCCCTGGCTGGACGGAGAGAGGGTATGCGCCCTGGGAGCTTCTTACGGCGGATACATGATCAACTGGATCGCCGGCAATTGGTCCGACCGCTTCACGTGCCTGGTCAACCACGACGGACTCTTCGACATGCGCATGATGTATTACGTCACCGAAGAGCTGTGGTTTCCCGAGTGGGAGCACGGCGGGCCCTACTGGAAGGCAGCCGGGCAGCACGAAAAGCACAATCCCGCCAATCATGTGGACAAGTGGCAGACGCCCATGCTGGTGGTCCACGGCGCCCTCGACTATCGCGTCCCCCTGGGACAGGGACTGGCAACCTTCACGGCCCTGCAGCGCAAGGAAATCCCCAGCAAGCTGCTTTTCTTTCCCGACGAGAACCACTGGGTGCTGAGTCCCGCCAACTCCATCCAATGGCACGAAGAAGTCCTCAAGTGGATGGACAGATGGGTAAAGGAATAGCCCGCAGTGTCGGAAAGCTGACCGCGCCGGAAACGGTCAAGGCCTATGAGCATCGAAGATGCCGAGGACCAAGACTATGAACCGAACGAGTAAAAGAATATTTTTGGGATTGACGGCAATGGCGGGGCTGGCTTGGGTGCTGGCCCAGCAGGTGAGCTTGTGGTCCGGACAAGGACTGGGGGCGGCCTCGGTGGAGGCGGCCGCCGAAGGGTTTGCCGCCGACAGGGGCCAGCCGGTGCCGGTGGTGGTGGAGTTGTTCACCTCAGAGGGTTGTTCCAGTTGCCCGCCCGCCGACCGCCTCCTCTCCGAATTGGCGGAGCAGCCCATCGAGGGAGTCAGGATCATTCCCCTCAGCCTGCACGTCGACTACTGGAACAGGCTGGGTTGGAAAGATCCTTACTCCGACGCCCAGTACAGCAAGCGCCAGCGCACCTACGGTGAACTCATGCGCCTGCGCAGCGTCTACACGCCCCAGATGGTGGTGGACGGACGCCGCGAGTTCGTGGGCAGCAACCGCGGCAAAGCGCTGCGCGAGATCAAGGCTGCGGCCAGCCAATCGCGTCCGCTGATGGAGGTCGAGGTGCTCGATCAACCCGGCGAGAACCGGATCCGTCTGGCCCTGCGGCTCGATAAGCTGCCGGACAAGTACCGGGCTCCCCTGGAACTGATGCTGGCCGTGACCGAATACGGGCTCGGCATGCAGGTCACGGCGGGCGAAAACCGGGGACGCCGCCTGGCCCATGACGCCGTAGTGCGCCAGTTGGGATCGGCCGTCCGCCTGCCCCAGGATGCCGAAGATCCCTTCGACTACCGGGCCACCGTTCGCTTGAAGCCCGAATGGAAGCGCGACAACTTGCAGGTAGTGGCCTTCCTGCAGGACGCCCAGGGCGCCATCCACGCGGCCGGGACAGCGAGCTTGCGGTAGTTGCTGCGCAATCACCAACTTCCAAAGACCAACTCCCAAGAGGGTGGGGCTTCAGTAGCGGTGCCTTTGGCCGGGCTTTGTGAAGACCCGGGCGGTTAGGGAAGAGGCGCTTGAGCGCGGCCACCTGCCGCGCTGGCGTCTTATGACGTCCGAAGTAAGCCTCGGGCGCCTTCTTGTCGGGCAGGTGCATGGCAGCCAAGTGCATGGGACGAATCTGCTGCCGGATGACCTCGATAAAGCTGGGCGAGGTCATGTACCAGGCCGGAACCAGGGCCACATCCACCGGTTGAACCGACATTTCCAGCGGAGCCCAGTCCTCGCTGGTGGCCAGCGTGTCCCCGATGCTCTAAAGATCAGGCGCCGCAATGGTCCTTGTAAGCTCATGTCTACCAGTCTATTACAATCGACCCGCTACCGGCCGTGGATTCGATTTTCACCCCGGCGTCCATCTGCTACGATCTAGCGAGCAGCCTGATACCGCCGAGAGCCATTAGGCCTTCAGCGCGGTCACTGAAACTTGATTCGTGTGTGAACTTGTTGGCCACCTAGTGGCCCTAGCGAGCAGCCTCATACCGCCGAGAGCAATTGGGCCTTGACCGCGGTCACTGAAACTTGACACGTGTGTGAACCTGTTGGCCACCTGGTGGCCCTAGCGACGATGCGCAGACCCCTTGCTATGTTGGTCTTTTTCCTGCTCTGCTGGACGTGTTGCTCGCCGTCGCCTTCGTCCGTTGAGCCGGACGCCGGACGCCAGGGCCTCTATCAGGAGACCTACCGTCCTCTCTATCACTTCACCCCTGCCCGCAACTGGATGAACGACCCCAACGGACTGGTCTTTCACCAGGGCGAGTACCACCTCTTCTACCAGTACAATCCCGAGGGCGACCTATGGGGGCATATGAGTTGGGGACACGCCGTATCGTCCGATCTCCTCCACTGGACTCACCTGCCGGTAGCGCTGCGCGACACGCCCGAGAAGATGTACTTCTCCGGCAGCGCGGTCGTCGACCAACGAAACAGCAGCGGCTTGGGCAGCCGGGAGAATCCGCCCCTGGTGGCCGTCTACACGGCCCACCTGCACAGCCGCGATCCGCTGCTGCAGCGTCAGGAGTTGGCTTACAGCACCGACCGGGGACGCACCTGGACGCTCTACCAGGAAAACCCGGTGCTGGACATCGGCGAGTCCGATTTCCGCGACCCCAAGGTCTTTTGGCACGAGGGCGGCGGACGCTGGATCATGGCCGTCTCGCTGGCCAATGAAAAGCGTATCCAGTTCTATGGGTCGCCTGACCTGAAGCAGTGGGACCTGCTCAGCGAGTTCGGTCCGGCGGGCGCGCCCGACAAGCACAACTGGGAGTGCCCCGACCTCTTCGAACTGCCGGTGGAAAACGGAGAGGAAGGCGAAACCCGCTGGGTGCTGGCCACCGACATGGGCTCGGCGGCCATCGCCGGCGGAAGCGGAGCCGAGTATTTCGTGGGCACCTTCGACGGCACCAACTTCACCAGCGACGATCCGCCCCAGCGCGTGCGCTGGGTGGACTACGGCGCCGACTTCTACGCCTCCCAGTCCTTTTCCAACGTCCCCGGCGGACGGCGCATCTGGCTGGCCTGGATGAACAACTGGGACTACGCCCGCGACATCCCCACCCATCCGTGGCGGGGCATGATGTCGATTCCGCGCCGGCTTTCCTTGCGCCGGGTGGGGGACGACCTGATGCTGGCGCAACGTCCGGTGCAGGAGTTGCAAGAGCTGCGAGGCCCGGAAAAGCGCCTGCAAAACCTGGCCTGGGGCGAAAGGGGCCAAGCCGTTTCTCGGGCAGAGGTCAATCAGCGACTCGCCTCGCAGGGCATCTCGGGCGCCTCTCTTGAAATCATGCTGCGGCTGCGCCCCGGCGCCGACGGCGAACCGCTCGGATTGAGCCTGCGCAAGGGCGGGCAGGAAGGCACTTTGGTGGGCTATGCTCCCGCCGCTGGAGAGGTTTTCGTCGACCGCAGCCGGTCCGGCGCCACCGATTTTCATGAGCGATTCGCCGCCCGTCACGCCGCCCCTCTCCAACCTGATGGGGACGGCAGCCTCACCCTCCATATCTTTCTCGACCAGTCCTCGGTGGAGGTGTTCGCAGGCGAGGGCGTGCGGGTGATTTCCGACCGCATCTTCCCTTCCCCGCAGAGCGCCGCCATCGAAGTCTTCGGCCCGGGCGGGGTGATCGAAGAACTGCGCGTCTGGCCCTTGAAGAGCGTTTGGAGGCAGCAGCAGGCCCGCGCTGAGGGCGTTTCCCCGTCCAGGCCGCGCGCCACCCTGGGAGTCTCGCTGCTGACCCTCTCCAATCCCTTCTTCCGCGACTTGGCCGAGGGGATGCGCAGCGAGGCCCGCCGCCAGGGATTCGAAGTGCTGGTCACGGCCGGCGAATTCGACACCCTCAAGCAGTACAACCAGGTAGCCGACTTCATCGTCAAGCGGGTGGACGCTATTGTGCTGGCCCCTTGCGACTCGCGCTCGGTGGCGACGGCCATCAACAACGCCAACCGTGCCGGAATCCCCGTCTTCACGGTGGATATCGCCTGCCTGGCGCCCGACGCCGAGGTGGTCAGCCACATCGCCAGCGACAACTACGGAGGCGGACGCCTGGCAGCCCAGGCCCTCATCGAGGCTCTGGGAGGATCAGGCAAAGTCGCCATCCTCGACCATCCCGAGGTGGAGTCGGTCATCCTGCGCACCAAGGGATTCCTGGAGGTCGTCGAGGAGGCCCGCCGCCAGGGTCAGGCCGACATTCAGATCGTGGCCCAATTGCCCACCTCGGGAGTCAAAGACAAGGCCTTCAAGGTGGCCGAGGATGTGCTGCAGAGCCATCCAGACCTGGACGCCTTTTTCGCCATCAACGACGTCACCGCGCTGGGTGCGGTGGCGGCGGTGGAGAAGGCCGGCAAACAGGAGCAGGTCAAGATCGTGGGCTTCGACGGGCTGCCGGAAGGCCGCCAGGCCATCGAGGACGGCAAGATCTACGCCGATCCGGTCCAGTTTCCCCACGAGATCGGACGCCGCGCCGTGGAAGCCGTGGCCGCCTACTTCGTCGGGGTCGAGGTGCCCGAGAAGGTGCTGGTGCCCACCCGGCTCTACCGCACCGGCGACGCCTACCCGCCCACCCCCTCAGGAGGCTTCCAGCGATGAGCGAAGGCGCCTACTCCGACCTGGTGCAAGCGGGCGGCAAGAATTCGCAGCAGCACGGCGAAGACTACTTCGAGCGCTCCATCCGTCCGCTGCTGCTGATGGAGGACATCGACAAGGCCTTTCCCGGGGTACAGGCCCTCAAGGGCGCCGGACTCACCGTGCACGCCGGCGAAGTAGTGGCTCTGATGGGTGAGAACGGGGCCGGCAAGAGCACCCTGGTCAAGTGCCTAGTGGGCATTCATCAGCCCGACTCCGGAATCGTCCGCTACCTGGGCCGGCGGACGCGTTTCGATTCCCCCTTGAAAGCCATCCAGGCCGGCATCGCCGTCATCTATCAGGAATTCAACCTGGTTCCCGAACTGAGCGTGCGCGAGAATCTCTTCCTGGGGCAAGAACAGGCCCGCTTCTGGATCGACCGCGCGGCCGAACACGGCAAAGCCCTGCAGGTGCTGCAGCGCCTGGAGGCCGACATCGATCCCGAGGCCCGCGTAGGCCGGCTTTCGGTGGCCCAACAGCAGGCCGTCGAAATCGCCAAGGCGCTCTTGCTCGAGGCCAAGGTCATCTTCATGGACGAGCCCACGGCCGCCCTCTCCCCCCGCGAGGTGGACCGGCTGCTGGAAGTCATTCGGGACTTGCGCGACGAGGGACTGGGCATCGTCTACATTTCTCACCGCCTGGAGGAAATCTTCCGCATCGCGGACGCAGTCACGGTGCTGCGCGACGGCGAGTTGGTGGGCGTCCGCTCCACCAGCCAAATCACCCGTCCCGAGCTGATCGAACTGATGGTGGGACGCAAGGTGGAAGCCGAGTTCCCGCGCCGTGACAAAGAAGGCGATGCAGAGGACCCGGACGCCAGCGGCCCAGACGAAGCCAAGCGGACGCCGCTGCTGGAAGTACGGGGACTCTCGGCCGGCAAGCGGGTCAAAGACGTCAGTTTCTCCCTCTATCCGGGCGAGATCCTGGGCCTGAGCGGACTGGTGGGGGCAGGACGCACCGACCTGGCCCGCCTCATCTTCGGGGCCGATCCCGCCGACTCCGGCCAGATCCTTCTGCGCGGCAAGCCGCTGCCGCTGCGCTCCCCGGTGCAGGCCATCGAAAACGGCATCTGTCTGCTCAACGAAGACCGCAAGTCGCAGGGGCTCTTCCTGGAACACGCCGTCCAGGCCAATTTCGCCATCGCCTCCTTGGCCAAGTTCGCCTCTTTGGGATGGGTGCGCGACGGTTCCATACGCAGGGCCCTGCAACGTTACGTAGAACGCTTCCGCATCCGCATGCCTGGTGTTCAGGCGCCCATCAAGAACCTGTCGGGGGGCAACCAGCAGAAGGTGCTGCTGGCGCGCTGGTTGGAGACTCATTCCGAGGTGGTGCTCTTCGACGAGCCCACCCGCGGCATCGACGTAGGCGCCAAGTACGACATCTACGTCCTGGTCAACGAGCTGGCCTCGCAGGGCAAGGGCGTGCTCTTCATCTCCTCGGAATTCCCCGAGGTCTTGGGAATGTGCGACCGCATCCTGGTCATGCACGAGGGCCGCCTCAAAGGAGAAGTCAGCGACGTCGCCAACGCCACCCAGGAAGACCTGCTGGCCATGGCGGTGTCTTGAGAACGATCAGAGAGAAGCCATCATGACTCTCAAGTCCTTCGCCAGCGATTACGGAATGCTGGCCGTCCTCATCCTCTTGTGCGCCTATTTCTCCTGGGCCACTTTGCAGGAGCAGCCGCCCCGCGGCGCGGAGGCCGCCGAGGCCTTGGCCGATGTCCTGGAGGGGCAGACCCCGGAGGGCGCTTCAATCGCCATCCTCTCCAAGGGCAACCCTGACGGCAGGCGTTTCGCGCGCCGCCTTCAAGAGCGGCTGCAATCGGCTGGACTCACCGTCGCCGCCACGCTGCAAGGCGACCCGCCCTCGGTGCGTTCTCAGATGCAGGAAGTGACGGCCGGGGGAACCGCCATCGACATCCTGGCCACCACCGCCGACTACCGCCTGCTGGCCGAAAGCCTGCTGGAAACGCAGCCCCAGGTTTCCTCGGCTCGGGTGCAACTGCCTCCGGCCTCCCACTGGCCCACCTTCCTGCTCACCGAGAACCTGCTCAACGTGGCCAATCAGATCGTGGTCATCGCCGTCATCGCCATCGGCATGACCATGGTCATCATCACGGGAGGGATCGACCTCTCGGTGGGAAGCCTCATCGCACTGTCGGCCGTGGCCGCCACCTGGCTCATCCGCTGGGCGGGGGCGGCCGAGGCTTCGGGGACGGAGATGGTGCTGGCCTCGCTGGGAGGGATTGTGCTCTCCGCCGCAGTGGGGCTCTTCTCAGGCGTGATGGTGACCGCCGTGCGCATCCCTTCCTTCATCGCCACTCTGGCCATGATGCAGGTGGCTTCGGGACTGGCCTTTATCATCTCGGGAGGATTGCCCATCTACCAGGTTCCCGATTCCTACACGGCCCTGGGACGCGGGCAGGTCTTCTCCATCCCCATGGCCGTCATCGTGATGGTGGTCCTCTACCTGCTGGCCCACCTGCTCATGTCCCATACTCCCCTGGGACGCTATATCTACGCCGTGGGAGGCAACGCCGAGGCAGCCCGTCTTTCCGGCGTCAGGGTGCAGCGCATCCGCCTCTTCGTCTTCGCCGTTTCGGGCGCCATGGCCGGACTGGGAGGAATCGTCCTGGCCTCGCAGCTCAAGAGCGGATCGCCCACCTACGGACTCACCTATGAACTCTATGTCATCGCCGCCGTGGTGGTGGGCGGGGCCAGCCTTTCGGGAGGACGCGGCAAGATCTTCGGCACCCTCATCGGCGCCTTGATCATCGCCGTCATCAACAACGGCATGAACCTCACCAACGTGGAGAGCTACACCCAGAAGGTGGTGCTGGGATTCGTGGTGCTGGGCGCCGTGGTCCTCGACTCGCTGCGCAAGCGGGCCTGGAAGAGCTGAGGCCCACCGGCATACACCTGACGTCAATCGGCGGTGCGGACGGCGCGGAAACCGTAGGCTTTGTAGCGGGGAGCCGAGCCCCAGGCACCGAAGCGGCGGAAGGCGGTAGGGCTGTAGGGATTGAAAAGGCCCTCCTCCTGGGAATGGTCGTAGAAGCCGCCGCCGCGGTAGCCGTAGCCGCCTCCGTCGTCGTCTCCGCGCGGCCAGTCCTCATTGGTGGCCGAGCCGTAGTAGCTGGTGCGTCCATCTCCGTGGCTGCCCTCAAAGGCGCGTCCGGCTGGATGCCCCACGCTCACCACCCGCTCCCACACGCTCCCCGCCAGATCCATCACCCAGTAATAGGACGCGCCCAGGACGTCGCGGGTCTGGTCGCTGAGGTTCGACTCGGCGGCTTCCCCGCCCCGCTCCAGGTTGTTGTCGGGACGCATGCGCCGAAGCAGGCGCTCTTTGCTGTCAGTGCCCCAGGGAAAGGTGGAGGCGGCGGGACGCTCGGGACCTTGAGCTGCCTTGGTGAACTCGAGTTCGGTCATGGGACGCAGCGCCGCCCAGTCGGCGAACGCGCATCCGTCGTCCCAACTGATGAAGTTGGCGGGACGCTGGGGATGGGCGGCCTTGTAACGCCCGTCCTCAAGGAGAATAGAGCCCCGGTAGTGGTAGTAGTCGCGTCCGCCGAAGGGAGCGCGGAAACCGGTGGCGCCGTCGCTCAACGTATTGAGAAAAGCGGCGTACTGCCCCTGGGTGATCTCGTACTTCATCACGTAAAAGGCTTGATGGCCTTTCGGGAAGGCCTGCGGAATCGGGCCCTGCTGATCGCCTTCGTAACGAGGACGCGTATTGACCTCGTAGTAGAGCTTTCCAGCCTCGGGGCCCACGGCCAGCGCGTCCTCGGAAGTGATGTGCACCAGCCCTTCAGGACGTCCCTCTGCACCGGAAAGGAAAAAAGAGCCATGCCGGCGCGCCACCTGATCGGTGTCGCCCACCCAGAAATCGCCCTCAGGGATGTAGACCATCTCCAGTCCGAAGGCCCACACCTCCAACTCGCCTTCCAGTCCGGCCCGCTCAAGGGAAGCCTGCAGGCGCCACTCGATATCGCCCCGGCACTGCTGCGCGCAGGAGACGAAGAGGCCGCTGCGGTCGGAAGCGATCTCCAGCATGGGCTCAACGGCCGAAGCCTCTTCACCGGAATCTGAGGCAGGCCAGACCCCGCCGGGGCCTATTGCGGCATGACGCGGCGGGCCGTCCGCGCCCTGGCGGCGGACTTTAAAGAAAATCCAGGCGGCGTCGCGGTTGCGCGCGTTGCGCCAGGCGTTCTTCCAACTCACGGTGAAACCCACCTTGTCGGGCTCAATCCGTTCGACGTCTGCGATCCGCAACTCACCGGCCTGGACGACGCCGAGTCCGGTCAGAGCTATCAAAGTGGCAACAAATGTTCTCATCGTGTGCGGCTCCATGGGATTATACATCCTCTTCTCACACGAAAGTTCGCTGCCCAGGTTCCATACCGGAACTCTCGGGCCTTGTTTGGTTACTCTTAAGGTGATGCACTCGATGAGCAGCCTTGCCTTCTCCACTCTTGCTTGTTTGGCGATCTTCTTAGGCAATGGGTGCTCGGAGGGCGATCAGCGGATGGATGGCTTCCCCCCGGTTATGGTCTGGGCCTGGGAGCGGGAGGAGGACTTGCGCTTCTTGGACTGCTCCCAAATGGGGATCGCCTACCTGGCCGGAACACTGCAGTTGCAAGACGAGGAAGCGCTGATGCGTCCCCGGTTTCAGCCGCTCCGGGCGCCCCAAGGATGCCGGATGATGGCGGTGGTTCGGATCGAGAGCAGATCGGCCGCCCTTTCGCTGGAGCAAAGGCAGGAGGCGGTCAAGAAAATCCTTGCGGTTGTGCCCCTGGAACGGGCCCATGGACTACAAATCGACTTCGACGCGCGGCTTTCTGAAAGGGGCTTCTACCGTGCGCTGCTGCAAGACTTGCGCCGGGAAATCCCTGCCCAATGGCCGCTTTCCATGACGGCCTTGGCCTCCTGGTGCCTCTACGACGGCTGGCTCGGGGGACTCCCGGTGGATGAAGCCGTCCCCATGCTCTTCCATATGGGAGCGGACGGGCCGCGAGTACGCAGTTTCCTCGACAGCGGACGGGATTTCAGGCCTCCGTCCGCCCGCGGCAGCTACGGACTCTACAGCCGTGATACGGCCCCGCGGTTGCGCCCCGGGCGCCGCCTCTACCTGTTCCACCCCGAGGCCTGGGGCAAAGCCTCTTTAAACACGTTTCTCGCGAGAGTGCGGCCATGAAGTTCATTCCCTCGCTGTTGAGATTTCGATTAGCCGCTTTGCTGGCTGGCCTGGCGGCGGCAAGCGGCCTGACTGCCGGCTTGCTCTGGGCCTGCGGACCGGCGCCCCCTTACATCCTATTCAGCTTCAGCAGGCATCCCGACTACCCGCTGCAGAAGTATGCCCAGGGCAACCTTGGGATCCTGCTCGAGGATTTTTCGCCGGGACATCTCTTCGTCGCCTATCGCGCTCTGCTGGGCAAGCCCCTGGAGGGGTGGGAATTCGAGCAAATGAAGCTCTATTGGCAGGAGCGAAAACCGCAAGAGCCGGTTTCAGCATTCCAGGCCGGCCAGCGGTGGCTCCGCACCGTCCGCCAACTGACCGGGCGGAGCCAACTTTCCTCCATCGTCGTCCACCGCCGGCCTTGGGAGGGCTGGAGCCACTACCTGAACTGCCATCGGGACGCCTTCGATACCGCCCGATCCACCCTTAGCCAACGGGTGTCCCATTTCGGCGCCACCAGCCGAGCGGTCCAGTCCTGGCTGGACGCCCAGACCGTCGTCTTCAGCAATTGTTCCGGCGGACGGGCCATTCCACCCTCCGCCGACCCCGACCTGCCCGAGATCATCCGCCACGACCGACTCTACCAGCAGGCGGCGGCCCACTTCTACAGCCAGGAATACGAGCAGGCCCAGCGTCTCTTCGAAGCGATCGCCGCCACGCCGGGGTCCCCCTGGCAACCCATCGCCCCCTATCTGGCCGCGCGCTGCTCGATACGGATGGGAACTCTGACGGGGCCCTACACCGCCTCTTTGCAGGACGCCGAAAGGCGGCTGTTGGACATCCTGAACGACTCCTCCCAAGAATCCATCCACGATGCGGCCCGGGGATCGCTGCACTTCGTCCTCTTGCGCCTCAGACCGGCCGACCTGGCCCGCCGAATCGAGAAGCGTCTGATGAGGGAAAGCGAAGAGCGCTGGCAAGTCGTGGACCTTTATGAACTCCACATGCTGGCCATACAAAAGCCGCCCCAGCCAGAGGGCGGAGACTTGCTCCTCTGGGTCCATTCCTTCAACCGGTCCAGGCAGGTCAGCGCCGTCGATGAGTGGGTCAAGAATCCTTCCCCGGCCTGGACGGTGGCGGCGCTGATGGAGATCTCCTATCAGGATGAGCGGCTGCCTGATCTGCTGCGTCAGGCGGCGCAGGTCGAGCCCGCTTCGCCCGCTTATGCCAGCGTTACCTTCTATCGCAGCCGCCTGCTCGACCTCGCCGGGCGGCCCGGCGAGGCCCGCCGCGCGGTGGACGCAGCTATCTCCAGCCATCCCCACCTCTTTCCTCCCTCGTCGCTGAACGCCATGCGGGCCTTGCGGGCTCTGCGGGCTCCCACTTTGAGGGACTTCCTCGAGGACGCCGCGCGCCGCCCGGTGGCCCTGGCGCGGGATCTTCACGGTCAAGAGAAACCCGTGGACAGGCCTGAGGCCGGAGAGCTTTTCGAGGGCGACGAGTTCAAGCGCTTCATCGCCAACCGCCGCAACTACTTCGACCGCGACGCCACCTGGGTGCTGGGCCATCAGCTTTCCCTTCAAACCCTGCTGCGGGTGGCTCTCGAGCATCCCTGGCAACGCCACCTCAAGCAGGAACTGCTGCAAGCCGTCCTGGTGCGCGCCATTCTGCTTGAGCAGCGGAAGATCGCCCTCCATGCCGCCAAGGCGCTTCTTCCGCTGCGTCCCCAACTCGACAGCGAACTCAGGGGCTTCCTGGAAGCGGAGGGCGAGCGGCAGGACTTCGCCGCCTGGTACCTGCTGGCCCGCTTCCCCGGACTCTCCACCGAAATCGGCTCAGGCATCATGCGCCGCCGTCCCCTCGCCCGTATCGACAACTTCAGAGACAACTGGTGGTGTCCGCCCAGCGAACATCACTATATCGGCGAGATTCTGAAGTTCATCCACGGGGGCCGGATCGAGCCCTGGCGGCCTGACTTCCTGGAAGGGCAAGAGGTCGAGCGGGCGGCCCGGGAGCAGAGACGGTTGGCGGAACTGCCTGCAGCTCCCGTCCAGTTGGCGGCCCGCGCGATTCGATACGCCGAGCGTTTTCCCGACGATCCGCGCTCTCCCGAGATCCTGCATCTGGCGGTTCGCTCCACCCGCTACGGCTGCCACAGCGCCGACACGGGAAAAGCTTCCCGCGCTGCCTTCCGGCTGCTCCACCGGCGCTATCCCAAGTCGCAGTGGGCTGAGAAGACGCCTTACTGGTACGAGTAACCTGAGTACGTCTCGTTTCATCCAAGGGGGTTGAGGAGGGATCCATGCAGATCCGGACCAAGCGCATCTACCAGCAAGCTTCAGATGAGGACGGGCGGCGCATTCTGGTGGACCGCCTGTGGCCGCGCGGCATTTCCAAGCAGGCGGCCCGGATCGACTACTGGGCCAAGGAGATCGCTCCTTCCAACCAACTGCGGCGCTGGTATCAGCACGATCCCGACAAGTGGGAAGCATTCCGCCACCGCTATTTCGAAGAACTTGACGACAATCCGCATGGAGTCGCCGAACTCAGGTCGCGGATGGAGGATGCCGACACCGTCACCTTCCTCTATTCCTCAAAGGAAGAATCTCTCAACAACGCCGCCGCCCTTCGGGAGTACTTCGAGAATCTTTCTGCCGGCTAGAAGGCTGGGCGCTGTCTGGCAGCGTTTCCAGGATCGCCGCAAGGATGCGCCTCCCACCGGACTGCTCCCACTCAGACTTATGGAGCGGGTAGCTTTCGGGAGGGTTTGAGGCGCATCCTTGCGGCCTTCCTTCGCCGCCTCTAACGCTCCTCCACCTCCACCGATTCAATGGTGTCGGTACCCAGCAGGCGGCCGTCGGAGGTCATGTGCCATTCGCTCGACTTGGGACGGCGCAGGCCTCCTGCGTGAACCTCTCCGCTGTAGATGATGTATTCGCCGCTGGAAGGGTCGTCGCCGTGCTGGAAGCGGCTTCCGATCAGGGCCGCCGTGTCGGGATCGAAGTAGAGATGCCACTCGTCGTTCCCTACCTCGGGATCGTAGCGTACCGTGACTTCCAGCGCTTCGCGGCCGGCGAACTCGGTCTCCCTCACCTCGGGATGGATGCGGGTGCCGGGGGTGTCGAGGTTGGAGGGCAGTTCATAGAGGAAAGTGTAGTAGTTGCGGATGCCCAGGCCGCCTTCGCGGTCCAGGCCCAACTGGCGCCGGACCTCGGGATTGATCTCTTCGTGTCCGTCGACTTTGACGACGACGTCCTGGCCCTCGACGCGATAGTAGATATGATGGCCTCCGCGTTCAAGCTGGGCTTCAAAGAGGTCGTGAGCGTGGTCGATGAGGATCTGGCCGCTGCGCGTCGACCCGTCCCCGGCCATGCTGAGCGTGAATCCCAGGCGCACGGGTTTCTTTCGCCAAACGCCTTGGGGATCATGGTAAGCGATAGAACGCGCCACCAATTCCTCAGCTGGACTCCTCTCGGAAGCAGCCTGAGCGGCGTCCTCACCTTGCTGCGGCTGCTGCCCGCAGGCGGCGGCAAGGCAAAACAACCACAACACCCACCATCGTTCCTCGATACGCATCATGCCCCATTATACCCGCCTCACCCCTGACCCTCCCCGTCGTCCCTCAGCCAGCGAGCCGATGCCAGATAAACAACCCAGAAGACCGAGGCGGTCAGAACAGCCGGCCAGACTCCCTCGGCGCCATGCCGGTCCCAATCTTCCCCCCCGACAGCCTCCAGCACCACCCAGATGCCCAGAGCATGCAGGCCGGGAAGGGTCAGCAGCCAGCGAACCCGTCGATAGCGGATCGCCGCTTCCCACAAAACCGCCCAAACCACCGCCTGCACCAAGGGGCCGAGAAAATAGCCTCCGAAAAACGACCAGCCGGATAGGATGATCATTGGCAGATAGGTCCCATGCCCTGCCCCGCCATAGGCGAAGAGCATGAAATAGGTAAGAAAAACATAGGCCAGATTGACGGCTATGATCATCTCAGGCTTCTCGCAAAGACCACCTACCGGGTGTCCGCCCGAACTCACAGACGCATTCGTTTCAACTGTTCCTGCAACAATGGGCCAAGGAGGGAACGGATCTCCGATCCGGGTTCGCCGGGGCTGGGCAGGTTCTCCAGGAACGACACCGCGATGAGTTCCTGCACTTCGCCTTCCCCTCGACCAAACGCATGCTCCATGAAATCCAGGATCTCACGAAGGATCCGGTCTTTCCTTCCCGCCGTTTCCAATCGCCCTACAATCCAGCGCGTAAGGTCGCCAAAGAAGACATGCGAAAGCACCTCGCCGTCTTGATCCTGCAAATGCTCTTCGAGGACCGGCAAGAGCGCTGGAAACCGATAAACGAGCGCCCCCACAAAAGCCACCGTCTCCGCGCTCAGGGGGCACTTCCCTTTTCGGGACTTCGGGGCGTTCGTGCCTATGCCTGCCTCTTGCGGGGATTGCTCTTGAGGGCGGGCGGGCGAATACCTGCGGATCAGCGCCCTGCAGACTTCCCTCACGTCGCTTCCCATCTGATCCAAGTAGGGTTGGACGGCCTTTTCCTTCTCGGCAAGAGCCTCAGGACACCAGAGGGAGCGGGTCTCTCCCACGGGGAGACGGTCCGTCTCGGACTCGACCGCGAAGATAGGCATGAGCAGGTCGTTATCTTTGTCCTCAAGTTGAGCGGACAATCGCACCAGGCTCCTACACCCCTCCACCAGCCCGATCTCGTCGTCCAGGATCTGCTGCGCGATTTCTGCGACACGAGACTTAATCGAAGATTGGAAATCAGTCATTGGAAATTGCCCTCGAGTTCATCACCTCACTGGCTGTCGCAATCGACTCGAATCAACAGTTCTTCGACCGGCCGCCCCTGCTATGCGATCCTTGGCCGCCTGACGGCGAGGATCGCCTCCCACCTTCCCGGAAGCTACCCGCTCCAGAAGTCTGAATGGGAGCAGTCTGGTGGGAGGCGCATCCTTGCGGCGATGGAGGCGATGCCACAACCAGGCGAAATCGGCCCCCCAATCCAAAGGGGGTTGTTCTGTTTTGGGTTTTTCACACAGCCTGAGTACCTGCCAGGTCTGACGTTCTCTCCCTAGACCCTCCTCTCACCCAATCGAACCCGGCGGTTCACAATGCCGCTCTAGTTCTCTCATCTTCCTTAGCTCGACTGCCCCGCCGGCCGAGCACGACCAGACACAATCAAGGCAGGCGCGAAGCATCGCCGGATCGCCCCACCGCTCCCGCTGTGAAAAAAGTTCGTAGGCAGGCAATGCCCTTTTGCAACAAGCTGCAGAAAAGGCGAGCTGATGCCGGTCGGACAACTGTGCAAGGCCCTGCTCCAATTCCTTAAGATGCCTGTCAATTGCCTGGCTACCTCATTATCGGTTTGGTGTCTTTTTGAACGGGACGAAGGTTGCGCCTGGCGGTAAATATCCTCCGGCAAAAGCCGGGGGCTTTAGTTTTGTGAGCCGCTCAAAGCGGTCTAGACGTGGCCGCTCGCGCGGCCTTACTTGCGCCACCTAAAGGTGGCCGAGATTAAAGCAACCTTATCTGGTCCTGGCGCTGGTCCTCCGCCTCTTGACGGCGGATATACTCCCGCACCGCTTTTTCATCCCGACCTACGGTCGCCCACAGAGACAAAGTAGCCGCGGGCCCAGAAGTGCGCGCCCACGAAGTTGCGTTGCCTTCCTCCGTGGTTGCGCGGGATGTAGATCGCGCTCTTGCCCTTGATGCTTGGGCGGGATCGAGATCAGCATGTGAACATGATCGACCAACAGCCGGCCTTCTTCGAGCTCGCTCTCTTTTTGCTGAGCCAAACCTCGAAACACCGGACCCAGTTCCCGGCGCAGTTCCCGGTACAGCGCCTTTCTCCGGTACTTGGGGATGAACACCACGTGAGCAGAGGACTCGGCCTCAGGATCGTCCCGGTCACTTCCCGCCCTCCGAATCCACGTTCCGCCAATCTTCAGGGCGGACTCCAAACTCCCACTTCGCTCAGTAGACGCTCCTGATTGCTGATGCGTTCGGTCCCTTAATGGCCCTGGCTACGCTATCGTGACGTGTAGAAGGAGAGGGTCGGACCGTATTCCGAGTCGTCTAAGGCCAAGTGTACCTCGAATTTCCGCTCAGGAAACTGATGGTGCAGAGCACATTTCCAGGTGAGAGACAGTATCCGACCAAGTTCTTCCATCCCCTCATTGGGCACTGCGGCCTCGTCCATATCGAAAAGGTCCCAAAGGTGCACGTGGTTGATGATCTCCTCGACCCTTGACCTGTCGCCGCGAAGTTCCTTCCACCATTCATCGAAGTTTCGCGGCTGATAATTTTCGCGCAGAAGTACGCACTCATCAACTTCAATAAATCCTGGCCAATATAGAGCAGTGAAAGCAACCGCTAACTCGGCACCCCCGTTCACCCTCAAGTAATCCCACACGGAACCGTGTTTCCCGGAAAGCCAACGCCGGATTCCAGGAACGGACGCTAGATCGAAAAAACGTGTCATTGAGGCACCTCTTCTGGCAAGGCTGGGCGGACTGCGCTCGCCGGTTTAACGAAAACCTCTCCCGTGTCAGGGTTGATGTGGTGCTCGAATTCAACCACGTGTGGAGTCGGCACCCCGCCGTGAGCCTTTCCTGTGACATCGACTCGGATCAACGGTAGACCTTGGTCATTATATACCTGATAGTGAGTTATCTTGCCAGTCGCGTCTCGCCGTACCAGGATCTCGTTCGCCGCGGCAGTTCGTGGAAAGTGACCGGTAACTTGGCGGCTACCTTGAAGGAGATCGTCAAGAGCCCGAGTGGATGCTTGGGCACCTGGTGCTGCACGAACCGATCTAATGATCCGACCGCCGCCGGCAGCCGCCCCAACGAGTACAACGTCTGTCAGGTCACTTGGCATGAGGACCATGACAGCGTGTTGAGCGATCCTTTTGTCAAAGTGTCTTTGGCGTGAACGCTGCCGCTGATCTTGAAGTTGGCCGTGTAGGCGTCGACCAGGTCCTGGGAAGCGACGGAGTTGTCCCACCAGGAAGTGACGGCGCGGTTCTGGTCGTCGAAGCTCTGGTAGACGGTCAGCGGAAAGCTG
>DATIPQ010000085.1 GCA_035471785.1 Acidobacteriota bacterium | reverse complement strand
CGTTGGGCTGGGCGTGGAAGCGGCGGTCTTGAGGGTCCTGGTATTCGGCCAGGCACCGCTCACACATCTGGAAGCGCCGCATCGAGGTCAGCGGACGGTCGTAAGGCAGCCCCTTGATGATGGTGAAGCGCGGTCCGCAGTGGGTGCAGTTGATGAAGGGGTAGCGATATCGGCGGTCCTCGGGGTCGAGCAGTTCGCGGCGGCAGTCGGCGCAGATGCCCAGGTCGGGCAAAAGCCACACACGCGGCTTGCCCGAGCGGGTGCTTTGGCGAATTCGGAAGCCTGACCGGCCAGATCGGTCCCTGGGGGGCAGGAAGCGGTGATCGACGGTGTAGAGGATTGCCGGGGGCGGCTTTTCCTCCTGCAGGCGGGCCAGAAAGCGGGCTAGCGTCTGCGAGGTGCCCTCGACCTCGATAGTGACGCCGCTTTCGTCGTTGCGCACCCAGCCGCTCAGGTCGAGTTCCTCGGCCAGGCGGAAGACGAAGGGGCGGAAGCCGACTCCCTGCACCACGCCCACGATGCTGACATGCATCCGTTCCTCTGCTCTCATGGCCGGGTTTCGGAAGCTCCTTTCTCCAGCGTTGCCAGGTAGGCGGTCAGGTCTTCGATTTCCTGGTCGGTGAGGGGGAAGCGGGGCATGGGGGGAAAGCCTTCATTGATGGGCGTCTTGCCTGTGCGCCGATAGATGACCTCGGGGTCGTGCAGCCACTGGCGCAGGCGCTCTCTGTCGTATTAGTCAGCCACGCCGGCCAAGTCCGGCCCCTGGCGGTCGCCGCCTCCTACGCTGTGGCAGGCGGTGCAGGCCTTCTCTTGCAGCAGTTGCCGCCCGCGCGCCGGGTCTCCGCCGCCGCAGGCTGCCAGAAGCGTGAGTGCAAAGGTGAGAAGAGGAGTGAGTATTCGCATGCGTCGAGCTTCTTATTCCACGCTTTCAGCGTTAGCACGCCTTCTGATGGAATCCCAGGGTTGGCGAACCGCTCGCTTCCAGCGAGACCGGACCTGACTATCAACACAGTCGCTGGGCTGGTGCATCGCTCGCCTCCGGCGAGCCGGACTTGACTGTGAAATAAGTCGCGGCCTGGACTGGACCCGGCAAGGAACCTTGGTGGTCAACCTGCTCTCGTCGCCTGGCTCAGGAAAGACCGCCTTGCTTGAAGCCACCCTGCCGAAGCTGAAAGAGCGCTACCGGGTAGGCGTGCTGGAAGGCGACCTTGAAACCGAGCGCGACGCCCAACGCATACGGGCCCAGGGAATCCCCGTTATTCAGATCACCACCGGCGGCACCTGCCACCTGGAATCGCACATGATCGAGCAGGCCTGGCAGCAATTAGCCCTGGAGGGGCCCTTCGATATCCTCTTCATCGAGAACGTGGGAAACCTGGTCTGCCCGGCCTCTTATGACCTGGGCGAGCACCTGCGCGCCGTGCTGCTTTCGGTCCCCGAAGGCGACGACAAGCCCGCCAAGTACCCCAAAGCCTTCCGCGGATCTCAAGCCTGCCTGATGACCAAGTGCGACCTGCTGGAACACTTCGATTTCGACCTCGATGAAGCCGCCCGCCTGGCCCGCGAGCTGCGACCCGACATGAAGATCTTCCGCACCTCGGCCCGCAGCGGCCAAGGACTCGGCGAGTGGATGGACTTTCTAGCTGAGAGACTGCAAGAGGCGCGTCCGCAGGCGGTTTGAAGGAAGGCGGCCCGGCGGGGAGCGCATGCATCCGCCGGGCCGCTATCGGGAGGCTTGATCCCCGTTTGCTTGGAAGCAATTGATCCTGAGGGAAGGCAATCGCAGCCAATTCCGGGAACCAATCTTAGGCTAGGGTTGTGCCTGCCTCACCGATCTTCACCCTCCCTGAGGTTCGATTGGGAAGGAGTCAAAGGGTGAAGTCGGATCAGTCGAATCTATATGTAAACCCGACCAAGAAGATATGGTCGGGAAAGGTCGCGTCTCCTGGATTGTTGGTGTTGGGATTGGCCAGGCGGTTACGGTAGACCGCCAGCGGCGCGTTGAAGGTGAAGGTGTATTCGTCTCTCGAGTAGGCGAAGCCGGGCTCGATGAAAACTTCTTTTCCCGGCCGGCGCCAGCCGTCGCTGGGACCGATCAGGTCATAGCGGGGCAGCCCTTCCATGCGGGCAGCCAAACTGACGGAAAGACCGGTCACGGGCAAGGGCATGGCCGCACCCGCCCTCATCACGTATTGGTCAGGGACGGAGTTGAACAGTATCCCCTCGAAGCGGGGATCGTCTCCCAGGCCCAGACCTTGAATGATGGAAGGCGTGTCGTTGGAGTTCTTGGGATTGATCAGATAGCTGAGACTGGCGAAGAGCGTGGTCCTCTTGACCCGCTTGAAGCCGTGCACCTCGCTGAGGATTCCCCAGCCGCCGTCGCCGGGCTGGATCGATTGATCCACCGCTTTCCGGGTGGGATTCTGCCCCGTCAGGTCGGGATAGACGTCGGTGACGTCCGACTTTCCCGTGGGAATCTTGAGTCCCAAACCCACCGAAATGTTGTGATCGCTCTGCTCGGTATCCATGAGCCAATAACGTCCGCTGACTGAGATGTCGCCGATCCCGCGCGCCTCCTGCTTGCTGCGCGGCCCCGGTTCCGGACGGATGGGAAGAGGAATCGCCCAGGAGGCGTTGACGAAAGGTACGCCCACGCTGACGCTGAGGCGGTCACTCACTCCGTAGGTCGCCACCACGTCCACCAAGCGCTGGTTGTTCTGGACGAAAGTGCCCAGCTCTTCGCGCTCGAACTGGCGCTCGGTGCCGTTGAAGTGCTTGTTGGAGTTGAGGCCGCGAAAGGCGACGCTCATCTGCCAGCTTCCCGGCTTCTGATAGGGAGACTCCCACGCACCAGGCACGGGTGCGTTCTGCCTGATGAGCACTCAGCCCTGGCCGAAAGCCGTCCCCGTTCCGGTCAGCAACCAACCCATCAGCACCAGGGTGGTTGAAACCGCCACCCGGAACCATCTCTGTCCAATCACGAATACCTCCTCGCCAAGACCGTCAGGCACTCAGCATGCCAATGGATCTGATTTTCCCAGGAGGAAGGCTAAACGCCTTTTTATCAATGGTTTGCAACAACACTTAAGCCTCGGAGAGGATCGGTCTGCTTCGCAATTTTTATGGACTTTGAACTCAAACCCGTCTATACTCGCGCCCTTGCAAGCGGGGTCGAGCCGCGGAGAGAACGGGACTTGGGGAGCAGTTCGTAAATTTTTTGAACCCTTTCGGCGGAATTATGAAGCGCAGGCTGAGCACGCTATTGAAGAGACCGGGAGTCGGGCTGATGGCCTTGCTGGGCTTGCTTTTGCTGGGTATCAACGCCTTAGCCCTGTGGAGTATTTTCTCGGCAGGCGGCGAGGCCCGCCAGGCGGCTCTCGAGGACTTGCGCCTGCAAACCATCGCCGATGCGCGCTCGCTGGAGGCTCGGCTGGCTTCCTCTCGCGCCGACTTCGTTTTCCTCTCCCAATCGCCTCCATTGGCCGACTATCGGCAGGCCCTGGAGGAGCCCGACCCCATGCGCCGACGCTGGCATCGTCTCAACATGGAATCGACCCTGCTGCTCTTCTTCTCGGCCCATCCCGAGGTCGACTCGGTCATCTTGCGTGAGGCCGAGCAGGGGAGGGCCTTCCTGGCCGCGGGCAGGAGAGACGGTGCTCCGGTGTTGCTGCCGGCTAGCGATGCTCCCCTTTCCCTTCAGCGGCGTGAAGGTTTCTTGACCGGCATGTGGCCCCTGGGCGGTTCTGAGGAGCCAGGCTGGCTTGAGGCTTCCCTGGACGTAGCTAAGATGCTGGAGACGGCAGCTCCCGCCGAGGCTTCCAAACTGCGGGTGGTCCAAGGAGATAGGGGGGAGCAAACAGCCGTCGACGGCGGCCAGCGCGAGGACGTTTACTTGATCTCGGCATCGGTCGTCAGCGACGACTGGCAGCCTCCCATCGAGTGGATCCTGCAGCGGCTTGAACCGCGCAGCGGCCTGGTGGCCTCCATCTCGAGATTGTCCGAGCGCTACCGATTCACCCTGATCCTCAACCTGGCCTTGATGGCGGGGGCCCTGGTGCTGGGAGGGATTGCTTTCAGCCAGGCGCGCCGCAGCGTGGTTCTGGAAGCCGAAAACCGCCATCAAACCCAGGTGCGGGAACTGGAACGGCAGGTGCTGCACCAGGAGAGGTTGGCCACCATCGGCCGGTTGGCAGCCGGAATCGCTCATGAAATCAACAACCCGCTGGAGGGGATGTCGAACTATCTCTCCCTGCTCAAGGAGGAGATTGAGGACCAGCGCCAGGAAGCGGCGCTGGAGATGACGTCCAAGGTGCGGGAAGGGCTGGACAGGGCCTCGCGGATCACACGCCAGGTGCTGACGTTTGCCGACCCGGCTCATGCCCCCAAGGCCGAGCTGTCGCTGGAGAAGGTGCTTCTGGAGACTATTCAGTTCGTGCGCACCAATCCAGCCTACCGCAAGGCCGAGATCCGCTTTTCGCCTTGCGGAGAGGAGCCCCGCGTGCTGGGCAATTCGGTGACGCTGGGCCAGCTCTTCCTCAACCTGCTTCTTAACGCCTGCCAGCAGCCGGCAGAGGGAGGCCTGGTGGAGGTGGCTTGCCGAGTCAGCGGAGATGAAGTGATGGTCACTTTCGCCGACCAGGGCCCCGGCATTCCCGAGGAGATACTGCCCAAGATCTTCGAGCCTTTCTTTTCAACCCGCCAATCCACAGGCCTGGGCCTCTCGGTCTGTCTGGGAATCGCACACCAGCACAAGGGCCGCATTGAGGCCGAGAACCGGGCCGGACGCGGAGCCGCCTTCACGCTTTGCCTCCCCCTGGCTCGATCCCTTCCCGAACAGGCGGCGGAAGAGCAGGGTCTGCTTGAGGCGGCCCACGACGCAAGGACATGAAGACTAAAGGAACCATTCTGGTTGTAGACGACGAAGAGTACGTACGAGACTCTCTGGCCCGCATCCTGGAGCGCAACGGTTACCAGGTGCGCAGCGCCGCCGACCCCAGGGAACTGGAGGAGGACGATTCCCTGCAGGGCCTGGACGGAGTCATCACCGACCTGCGCATGCCGGGCATGGACGGGATCGAATTGACCCGCTCCTTGTGCAAGCGCGCGCCCGGCCTCCCGGTCGTGGTGCTGACGGCCTACGCCGACGTGCCCTCGGCGGTGGAGTGCATGAAGTCGGGTGCCTGCGATTTTCTGCAGAAGCCTGCCGATCCTGAGAAGGTGCTGCTGGTGGTGCAACGGGCCTTGCAGGAGAGCGGCATGCGGCGCGAGCTGGCTTACCTGCGCTCGGGAGCGGGAGCCTCCGACCGCCGACGAGAACCCCTGGGCGTCAGCCGGGGCTGGAAACAAGTGCTTGAAGTAGTGCGGGCGGCGGCTCCCAGCGATTCCAGCGTCCTTCTGCTGGGCGAATCGGGGGTGGGCAAGGACGAAGTGTCGCGCCTGATTCACCGCCTCAGCCATCGCGCCCAGCGGCCCTTCGTGCG
>DATIPQ010000084.1 GCA_035471785.1 Acidobacteriota bacterium | reverse complement strand
CGACGAGACCTACCACCCCTTCGGCCAGCTCCAGGAGTCGCTGCCGTTCCCCGGCTGCAACGGCCACGTAAGGAAGTTCACCGCCAAGGAACGCGACCTCGAATCCGGCCTCGACTACTTCGGGGCACGCTTTTATGATTCATTGACAGGGCGGTTCCTTTCGCCCGACCCGCTGCTGGCCAGCGCCAGAGCCGATAGCCCGCAGAGCTGGAACCGCTACCCCTACCCATGGAGCTTCAATCCGAAGTTTCCGAAAGGGGCTAGCCGAAACCAGATTCGCGATTCCATTCTATGAATTTCAGAGCAAGCCGAAGAAGTAACGTGAGAATGGCGAGAATGATAGCTGTCCTATTTGCGCTTCAAGTGCTCTGCTTCGATGTCTACGCCTATTGGATTTGGGAAACTGTGGGATTCGATACAATCATTAAGGGGGAGTACGGCGAACATTTGATTCCATTTCCCAACGATTTCTTCCACTATTCTCTGATCGCACTGTGGGCTGCAGTTCACACTGCTTCGGTGCTTTTCGCCTTGGAAGCTTGGAACAGAAGTGCGATCAGCAAGAGAATCCTGAACAAGCTTCAGGGGCATGTCGATAGACGCTCGTTGAGGTCTATTACGCTCTTTGCGGCCATCATGATGACGCTTTTCGATCTAGAGCTTCTCCGTTTCTGGTACTTTACAGGGCTCCCGGATGACGTTGTGATGGACGTGGGAGATTGGCTGGTCTTCGGTACCTGGGTGAACCTCCATCTCTTAGTAGGTTACGCGGTCTGGAGGCTTGCAAAACCAATGGCGCCTCTGGTCCGCTGAGCCTTTTGTGGTGGCTGTGATTTACAAAGTCGCGTATGGGAGAAGGCTGAACCAGCATGACGCCGGAGACTCGCCGAGGCTTAGAGCTCAGCTTCGCTCTTCTGGCGCCTCCTGCCGCCTAATCCCGAGGCTGGCCTGCACCGGTGTCTAGTTGCGATGGTCACCGAAGCATCGATACATCGGCATTGGTCCACAACGAAAGTCGCCCTACTGACTTCGACACTTTCGACCAAACGCTCGATAGTGGTCTAAAGGTTCAGACCCCTGCCTCGCAGGACCGATTTCCGCAAAACAGTGCCCTCATGGCCAGCGTTTAGCGTCTGTTCAACTGGCACCTATTTGGCACCTAAAGCCCCTTCGGGCTCCGAGTGCGACGTGAGGTAGTACGTTTAAGTTTTTGATTTTAAAAGGGTTGAAAAGACTGGTGGAGCTGACGGGACTCGAACCCGTGACCCCCTGAATGCCATTCAGGTACTCTTCCAACTGAGCTACAGCCCCACCTTGGCGGGCGAAGCGGACATTATACCGCTAACCCGTGATCTCGTCTACCAAGGCCAGGTTGCGTTCGATCTCGCCTTGGGCTTCCAGGCGGTCGATGACCCTGGTCATGTATTGGGCGAAGAACTGGTTGCGCCTCTGGTCGAGAAGGTTGCGGCGGATGTTGTCCTTGTCCTGCTCGAACTTCTCTTCGTCAATGGGCGACTTCTCGATGAGCTGAAAGACCACGAAGTTCTCGCGCACGCGGGCAGGACCACCCATCTCGCCGGGCTCCATCTTGAAGGCCTCTTCGACGATCAGCGGCGAGAACTGGATGACGTCGTCGACCGTTTGCTGAGTGTTGTTCTTGAAGTACTCGGTGGCCGTCACCGTCACGCCCATCTGCTCGGCGGCCTCCTCGAAGGTGACGCCTTCCTGACGGGCTTTTTCCAGGAATTCATCGGCCTTGGCCTCAGCCAGTTTGCGCCCTTCTTGCTGGCGGAAGCGGGTCTCGATCTCTTCACGCACTTCCTCCAGAGGACGCGCCTGGGGAGGCCGGATCTCCAGCAGTTCGGCAAAGAGGTATTGGTTGGGGCTGAAGTTATATACGGGCGTGACCTGTCCGGGTTGGGCGAGGTCGAAGACCATCGCCGAGAATTCGGTGGAAGCCACCGTTCCCGGGACCGACTCGCCGCGCGAGAACCAATCCGAGGTGGCGACCTGCAGCCCATGTTCGGCGGCCGCCGTCTCCAGGTCGGCGCCGTTTTCGAGCTGGGCCGAGATGCGGCTGGCCAGTTGCTGAGTCTGCTCGTTGGCCTTCTGACGCTGGGCGTTGAAACGGGCGATGGCGCGGGCCTGGGAGTTCTCGACGTCGGTCTTGCGGATGATGTGGAATCCGGCGGAGGTGCGCACCAATTGGTCGGTCGTCTCTCCGTTCTGCAGGGCGAAGGCGGCCTGCTCGAAGGCTTCTTCGCGCTCTCCCCGCCGCACGAAGCCCAGATCGCCTCCCTTATTGGCGCTGCCGGCGTCGTCGGAGTGCTGGGCGGCCATGGCGGCGAAATTGGCGCCTTCCTTGATCTCGTCGAGCACTTTCTGAGCCTCCTGACGGACCTCCTCGACCTCGGCGTCGCCTACGGCAAAGAGAATGTGGCTGAGGCGGATGCTATTGGGATCACTCTGCGGCAGGTGGGCGGCGATCTCTTCTTCGCTGACCTCCACCTCGGTGGGCTGAACCTGTACCGAGAGGGTCTTGGCGCGCCGCTGTTCGGGCGCCGTGTAGTCTTGCAGATTGGACTGGTAAAACGCCGTCAGGGCCTCTTCGTCGATTTCTTCGGGACGGACCTCTTCAGAGTTGAAGTGAACGTAGCGGACCCTGGCTTCCTGATTCTGCTTGACGAATTGATCGCGAACCTCGCCTTCCCCCACCTGCAAACTGTCGGTCAGCATGTGACGCAGCTTGGTCTCGACAATGTCTGAGCGGAGGCCGGTCTCAAAGGAGCGGGGCGTCATGTTGTTGGCCCGCAGCACCTCCTGGTAGCGGGCGCGGCCGATGAACTGGCCGTTTTCCATGAAGGCCGGAATCTGTGAAAGGAGGTGGACTACTTCGTCGGAAGTCACGGTGATGCCCAGCCTCTCGGCTTCGACCAGCATGGCGTAGTTGCTGATAAGGACTGAAAGGGCCTGCTGCTTGAGGCCCAGTTGCTGGGCGAACTGGGGATTCTGCTCCAGATAGGGGCGGAAGCGCTCCATCAGCATGCGGTACTGGCGCCCGTAATCCTCGCGCGAGATGCGGAACTCGCCTACGCGAGCCACGTCGCCCGAGTAGAGACCCGATCCCACGTCGGGCGGATTGACGAAGAAGACGAGCATACTGGCCGCCAGGGTGATGATGACGAACCAGAGCACGAATTTCAGCCTCTTGAAATTGTTTCTCAGCCACTTCAATGCCATATCAAAACGCTCCTCATTGGGGACCCTTTAAGGTCGCCTGGAACCGTCGCCGCAAGCGGCGAAGTAAGCCGTGAATTATAGCACGGACGCTGTTTCTGTGATTGCCGCCGCTTCCTGAAAGCGGCGGGTGTGTGTAATATGAAACCTTTGACAGCGGGGGACTGCAATGGGCTGGCAGCGAACCACCGAAAGGCTGATGGAGGCGATCATCCGGCGCGATGAAAAATGTGCCGCTGAGATCAGCGTCGATCTGTGTGCCCAGGAGCAAACCGGAGGAACCTGGAGCTTCTTGCGATGGGATGCCGAGGAGGGATGCCTGCGCACCCTCTGGCCCGTCGTCGAGGAGAATCCGCTGCCAGTCAGCGAGGACTTGAGGCAGCGTCTTGAAAAAGGCGAGCCGATTACCGATAATGTTCACTCTGAGGGCTGCAACGGGGATGGGGCCGAGGGCCGAGGACGTCCGGGCTCTTACTGGATTCCGCTGGTCTACGCAGACCAACTGCAGGGCGTCCTGCAAGGGCAGGCCAAGGACCAGGAGGAGGAAGGGTTCGCCCCCTCCGGCGATCTTTGCCGACGCATCGGGTTGCTGGCCCGCACCTGGTTTCTGGTGGGGCTGCTGGAAGAGAAGGAGCGGCTTCTCTACCTGGATCCGTTGACCGGTCTCAAGAACGCCGATTACCTGATCGATTTCCTCAAGATGGAACTGGCCCGCTCGCAGCGCTACCAAAGAAGCGTGGCGGTGGCTTTCCTGGACATCGACTGGTTCAAGAACGTCAACGACATGCACGGGCACCTGATGGGCAGCCACGTGCTGCGCCAAGTCGGACGCCTGTTGCAGTCGGGTGTGCGAGAATCAGACGTGGTCGTGCGCTACGGCGGCGACGAATTCGTGGTCGTGCTGCCCGAGACCTCCCGCGACGGCGCCATGCAGATCGCCGAGCGGCTGCGCTCGATGGTGGAAGAACACGAAATGCAGCGCGATCATGGCCCCAAGGTGCGCTGCACGGTCAGTGTCGGGGTTTCGGTTTTTCCGCAACACGGAGAGGATGTTTCGGACCTGATCCATCAGGCCGACCTGGCCATGTACGTGGCCAAGCACAGCAATAAGAACTGCGTCAAGCTGGCGGCGCCCTGAAGGCCCCGCCCGGAGAAGTCAAGAAAAGTTTATGAACCTGCGTTCCCTCTTCAGTATTTTCTCCAACGACCTGGCCATCGACCTGGGAACGGCCAACACCTTGGTTTATGTCAAGGGCCGCGGGATCGTGGTCAACGAGCCCTCCATCGTGGCCATCAACAAGAAGACCGGCAAGCCGGAGGCGGTAGGCCACGAGGCCAAGGAAATGATGGGACGCACTCCGGGAAACATCGTGGCCATCAAGCCCATGAAGGACGGCGTCATCGCCGATTTCGACGTGACCGAAGAAATGCTCAAGCATTTCATACGCAAGGCCCACAACCGCAAACACCTCATCAGTCCCCGCATCGTCATTTGCATTCCCTCTGAAATCACCCAGGTGGAGAAGCGGGCGGTGCGCGAATCGGCCCTGCGGGCCAAGGCCTCCGAAGTCTACCTGGTGGAAGAAGCCATGGCCGCCGCCATCGGCGCCGGACTCAACATCACCGAACCCTCCGGCAACATGATCGTCGACATCGGCGGAGGCACCACCGACATCGCCGTCATCAGCCTTTCGGGAATCGTCTACAGCCGCTCGGTGCGGGTGGCCGGCAACGAGATCGACGAAGCCATCATTCAGTACATCAAACGCAACCACAACCTGCTCATCGGCGAGCGCACGGCTGAGAAGATCAAGATGGAAATCGCCTCCGCCGCCCCGTTGAAGGAGAAGATGAGCATGCAGGTGACCGGACGCAATCTCATCGAAGGCATACCCAAGCAGATCACCATCACCGACGCCGAGGTGAGAGAAGCCGTCTCCGATTGCGTGGCGACCATCATCAACGCCGTACGCGTGGCTCTGGAGCGCACGCCGCCGGAACTCTCGGCCGACATCGCCGAGAAGGGCATCGTGCTCACCGGGGGAGGAGCCCTGCTCAAGAACCTGGACATCGCCATCAAAGAAGAGACCGGGTTGCCGGTGGTGCTGGTGGAAGACCCCCTCTCCTCGGTGGTGTGGGGGACGGGCAAGATGCTGACCGACATGGCCCTGCTCAAGAGGGTTACGCTTTAGAGGAAACGATTCAGCGACACGAGGACAGGCCGGGGGAAGCGCAATGAGCGAATATGCCGAGAGCAGACCGATCGTTTCCCTCCTGATCCTGCTCTTGATGCAGGTGGCGCTGCTCTCCGTCCAAGTGCGCACCGAAGAGGGGACGCTGCTCATCCGCTCTTGGACCCTCTTCTTTTCAACGCCGGTGGCGGCTCTGCTGGATTGGGCCCAGGGACAAGCCGGCGAGGGGGCCTCGAGAGTGGGCGAGGTGTGGACGGCCCTGGAAGACAACCGCCGCCTTCGTCAGGAAAACGCCCGCCTTAAGCTGGAGATGAGCCGCCTGCGCGAGATGGCGGAACTGCTGCCGCGCAGCCGCGCCTTCCAGCCGCTGATGGAGCAGTTCGAGTCGCGGGTCGTCTTCGCTTCGGTGGTGTGGAAATCTCCGCCTTTCTTCAACCGTCACTTGGGCGTCAACGTAGGGACGCAGGACGGCGTGGCGCCCGACGCCCCCGTCCTGACCCCTCAGGGATTGGCCGGACGCATCTGGCAAAGCACCGCCTTCTACTCCGAAGTGCAGCTGATCACCAATCCTGAGGCCTCGGTGGGGGTCGTGGTGGGCCCGCGGCGCGTGCCCGGACTGGCAACCGGCAACGGCAGCGGACTGCTGCTGCTGGAGTTCGTATCCAACGCCGAAGACATCGCCGTGGGCGACGAGGTCCTCACCTCGGGCGCCGAGCTGATCCATCCCAAAGGCGTCCAGGTCGGACGCGTGGTGCGCGTCGAGCCGGGCAACGACGGACTCCTCGACGCCTGGGTCGAACCCGCCGCCGACTTGGACGCGCTGGAGGAGGTGGCTGTCGTGCTCAATCAGGAGCCCCTCTCGGTCTTTCCCCTGCAAAGCCGCGCAAGAGGCGAGTGACAGCAGGCCCTCTTCCATGAGATAAAGGAGGCATAAAGGACTGACAGCATTGACGAAGGACCTGGAAGTTGACCGAAACCATCCCGAAGTCGGAAATCTTCCTGCTGCTGGTGGTGATCGCCGCCCTGCAATGGGTGCTGGCGGTCGTATTCCCTCACGGCCTGCTGGTGGATTTGCCGCTCATCTTCGCCGTTTACATCGGATGGCACTCGCCGCCCGTCAAAGGGGCCGCCGCGGGCGTCCTTTTCGGACTCTTGCGCGACCTGGGGCTGGGGTTGAGCCTGGGAGTCAACGGCATCGCCAAGACTCTGCTGGGCTTCTGGGCCTCGTCCTTCAGGAAGTGGCTGGCTCCGGAAGGCTTCTCGGCCCGTTTCGTGTTTCTGGCGGCGGTAGCCGCCCTCGATGATGCCTTGATTTACGCAACGCTGGCAGTGCTGGAACAGCCGTTGCTGCCGGGACTTTGGATGCGGATGCTCCTGGAGGTCCTTTTGACGGCCTTATTCGGAGCCGCCATTTTTGCCATATATGACCGATATAAGTTTCCCAGCCGGGATTTTCGCAATCTCTAGCAGGTGAGCCAACATGCCCATCAACCAGGACAACCGGCCGCTCAACCGACGCCTGGCCATTCTGCAGGTCGTCTTCGGGCTGGTACTGCTGCTGTTGCTGGGCAAACTGTGGCACCTTTCGGTGGTCCACTACAGCTTCTACGAAGAGCTGGCGCACAACAACCGTGTCCGCACCGTGCCGCTGGTAGCGCCGCGGGGACTCATCCTGGACCGGGAAGGGCGCGTGCTGGCCGACAACGTCCCCTCCTCCAAGCTGCTCGTCTACCGCGACGAGCTGGATGACGAAGAGGCTACCTACGCCTTTATCGCCCGCGGCTTGGGCCTCAGCCCCAGCCAGGTGCGGGAGTCGGTGGAGAAGGCTTCGCGCCGGGTGGGACGCTTCCGTCCCCTGGAAGTGACCGGCTCGCTCTCCCTGGAGCAAGTGGCCTACTTCAAGGCCCGCCAGGCCGAGCATCCTGAAGTCCGCATCTCGCGCCAACCGCGCAGGCTCTACCGCCACGGTCCTCTGGCCGCCCACGTGCTCGGATATGTGGGCGAGATCAATGAGGCGCAGTTGGGCTCGAAGGAGTTCCAAGGTTTTAAACCGGGAGACGTGATCGGCAAGTTCGGACTGGAGCGGCAATACAACCGCCTGCTCAGCGGAAAAGACGGATCTGCGCTGGTGCGCGTCAACTCTCAGGGCAAGGCCACTGCCGAGATCTCGCGCCAGGAGCCGACTCGGGGAAGCCCCCTGCACATTACCCTGGACCTCGACCTGCAGATGGCGGCCGAAGAAGCCCTGTCCCAGGAAATCGGCGCAGTGGTGGCGCTCGACCCCCGCAACGGGGAAGTGCTGGCCATGGCCAGCAGTCCGGCTTATGACCCCAACGGTTTCGCCCGCGGACTCTCAGCCGAGGAGTGGGAGGAGCTCAACAATCCCGGCAAACCGCTGCAGAACCGGGCCATCCAGAACGCTTATTCGCCGGGGTCGATCTTCAAGGTCGTGATGGCGGCGGCTGGACTCAGGAGCGGAGTCTACTCGTTGGACACCACCGTCTACTGCAACGGAGGCGCCACCATCTACGGGCACCGCTTCCGCTGCCACCACTCCGGAGGCCACGGACGGGTGGGCCTGGAACTGGCCATCGAGCGTTCCTGCAACGTCTACTTCTACCAGATGGGACGGCAGATGCCCATCGACCAGATTCATCACTACGCTTCCCAGTTCGGGTTGGGCCGCGCCACCGGGATCGACCTGCCCGGGGAGGTTTCGGGGCTGCTGCCCTCGACCCGCTGGAAGCGGGAGGCGCGGGACCAACCCTGGTATCCAGGCGAAACCATCTCGGTTTCCATCGGACAGGGACCCATCAACGTGACGCCGCTGCAATTGGCCTCGGCCATCGGGGTAGCGGCCACGGGACGCGCTCCGCGTCCCCACCTGGCCCTGCGTTCAGGCGCCGGAGAGGTGTCCTCGCAGGCCGCGCCGAACCTGCTGGAAGACTTCGATCCGCGCCATATCGAGGGCATCCGCCAGGGCATGTGGCGAGCCGTCAACAACTGGGGGACGGCGCGCGCGGCGAGGGTGGAAGGCTTCGATGTGGCGGGAAAGACCGGCACCGCCCAGGTCATCGGCCGGGAAACGCTGGAGAAGCTCTCAAAAGAAGAAGCCGCTCGCTTCACCACCAACGCCTGGTTCGCCGGATTCGCCCCCCGCGACAATCCCGAGGTCGTGGTGGTGGCGCTGGTGCAGCAAGGCGGCGGCGGGGGGGCCAAGGCGGCTCCCATAGCCGGCAAGCTCTTCGACCTCTATTACCGCAAACATCACCTCCACGAACCCATGCAATCGCCTGTGGAACTGCGATGACGTTATGGCACTGATCAGCCGCCGCTTCTTTTACGATTTCGACTACGTGCTGCTGGCCATCGTGCTGGCCCTGACGTCGTTCGGAATCCTGGGCGTCTACAGCGCCACCTGGGAGGCGGGCCCGGGCCCCCTGCGCGGCCATTTGCTGCGGGTGGCTCTGGGACTGGTCCTGTGCCTCTTCTTCTCGCTCTTCGACTATCGGCGGCTGACCGACCATGCCCTCCCCATCTACCTGGGGGCGGTGGCGGTGCTGGTGGCTACGCTTTTCTTCGGCACCGAGATCAAGGGCAGCCGCAGTTGGATCCAGTTCGCCGGCTTCGGCCTTCAGCCCTCGGAAATGGCCAAGCTGGCGGTGCTGCTGGTGCTGGCCAAGTTCCTGGGCGAAGTGCGCGAGAGTTACCTGGGGATGCGCACCCTGGTGCTGCTGGGAGGACTCTTCGGACTGCCCGTATTGCTGATCATCCTGCAAGGAGACATGGGCACGGCCTTGATGTATTTTTCGCTGCTGGGAGCCACCCTCTTCCTGGCGGGACTGAAGATGCGAATCGTCGTCGCCATGGTGTTGGCGGCCAGCCTGCTGGCCCCCATCGGCTGGTTCTCGCTGCAGGACTACCAGCGGGAACGCATCATGGTCACCTTCAATCCCGACCACGATCCCCAGGGCGTCGGCTACCAGGTGCGCCAGAGCAAGATCGCCATCGGCTCAGGCGGACTGACGGGCAAAGGACTGGGCAAGGGATTGCAAAGCCAACTGGGTTTCGTGCCCGAGGTGCACACCGACTTCATCTTCGCCCTGCTGGCCGAGGAGGTGGGCTTTTTGGGAGGAGGAACCATTCTCATCCTGTTCGGCCTGCTGCTGCTGCGCATCCTGAGCGTCGCGGGGGAGGCCGCCGACCGGACCGGCATACTGCTGGCGGCGGGAGTGGCGGCTCTCATCTTCCTCCACATGCTGACCAACGTGGGCATGACTCTGGGGATCTTGCCGGCCATCGGCGTGCCGCTGCCCTTCGTCAGCTACGGCGGATCCTCGACCCTGACCATGTTCGCCGCTGTAGGCATGGTCATCAATGTACGCACGCGCCGATTTCTCTACTGATTCACTACACAAAGATTGACAGCCGGGCTATAATGCGGCTTGGCTGGCAGGGCAAGGTCCTGAATCGGGACCTGGTCGAGAAGTGATCGCCGGCCGAAAGTTCTGATCGATTGGGAGAAGCCGCAAGAGACGGCACCCAGAGAGCGTCGAGCCGGACTGAAAGGGCCGGGACGCCAAGCGACAAAGATTTTAGGAAGATCCTGCGAGCGGAGGCTCACACGTTCCGCCGCGGGAGGCAGGTTCATCGCAGGGCCTGAGGGCCGTTCGAAAAGAGCACTGAAGTCATCGGGCGGGAGGCAAGGCAGCAGAGAAGGCCGCCCTAGCCGTCCCGATTTAAGCGCGGCTGAAACGCCAAGCCGGAAGAGCCACGAAACCATCGTCTCAAGATTCCGGAAGCCGCGGCTAGAGCCTCGTAGACCGCCGGTCTCAAACCGCCTCCAAGGAATCCCGCCTTACCCGCCGTCGCTGCTTCTCCCCACGCGGAGGAAATTCGAGGAGCCCATGAAGAAGTCCCCGGGGCCGTCCTACGGCGGGCCTGATGACGAGCGACGCTCCCGCGCATGTTCCTCCGAGAGGAGACTACATGGCCAAGGAGCTGATCGTCAGCGCCAGCAACCTGGAGACGCGGTTGGCGATATTGGATGGCGACCAAGTCGTCGAGATCTTCGTCGAACGCGCCAAGAACAAGGGCATATTAGGCAACATTGTCAAAGGCCGCGTCACCAAAGTCCTGCCCGGAATGCAGGCAGCCTTCGTCGACATCGGCCTGGAACGCAACGCTTTTCTCTACGTTTCTGACTTTTACGAGAACATCGATGAGTACGAATCGATGTTCGACGACGAGGAGGCAGAGGTTTCGTCCAGGGCCAGACCGCGTCGCCCGGCGCCTTCGAAAGGCAAGAAGAAAGGGCGCCCGGTGGCCCGCGGACCCTCCCAGCGGCTGGACCGGCTGCCGGCCGACCGCCCCGGTCCCGCGCGCCGAAGCCTGATCCTGCCCGAAACGCTGCCCGCCCTCAATCCGGCCCAGAGCCGCATTGCCGAGGAGATAGAGCGTCCGCCCCATTCGGCGGCGGCCAACGGCATCCTTCCCGCCACCTTCCAGCCCCTTGGCCGAGCCTCCCGCAGTGCGGTGGAAAAGGCCTTTGCGGAGAAGCGCGGGGAGCGGGACAGGCAGCGGGACGGCGAGCGCGCCAACGGGTCGGGCCAAGACGGCGCGCGCGCGGGGAAGAACCGCGGCGCCTCCGAGGACGGATCTGCTCGGGCCGATACTTCCAGCCTCCGCCGCCAGGCCAAGGTCGACTCGGGAGACACCCCCGACCGCATGGCGGCTCCCAGCGCCGGACGCAACCAGGGACGGCGCGGCAACAGTCGTCCGCGTCAGCGCCGCCAGCCTCGGGGAAACGCCAAGAACCTGATCAGCGAGATGCTCAAGGAGGGCCAAGAGATCCTGGTCCAGGTATCCAAGGAGCCCATCGCCAAAAAGGGCGCCCGCATCACCTCCCACGTGGCTCTCCCCGGACGCTACATGGTCTATATGCCCACCGTCGATCACGTGGGCGTTTCTCGGCGCATCGTTTCCGAGAAGGAGCGCACGCGCCTGCGCCGCATCGTGATGGAGAACCGGGGCGACACGGGACGCGGATTCATCGTGCGGACGGCCGGCGAGAATCACGCCGAGGAAGACCTGATCCGCGACATCCGCTACCTCACCTCCCTGTGGGAGGACATCAAGAACCGGGCCGAGAAGGCCAGGGCGCCCCGTCTCATCCACAGCGAACCGGGACTGATCGAACGCATCCTGCGCGACCATCTTTCCGAGGACTTCCGGGCCATCCGCGTCGACGACGAGCACCAATACGCCAGCATCGTCGAGTTCGTCTCGCGCTTCAATCCGGCCCTGGTCTCGCGCGTCCGCCTCTACACCAAGCCGCGTCCCATCTTCGAGGAATTCGGGGTGGCTCCCGAGATCGAGAAGGCGCTCAAGGAAAAGGTGTGGCTGAAGAGCGGCGGTCACATCGTCATCAACCAGACCGAAGCGCTGGTGGCCATCGACATCAATACCGGCAAGTTCGTAGGTTCCACCAACTCGCTTGAAGACACCATCACCAAGACCAACATCGAGGCCGTCAAGGAAATCGTCCGCCAGATCCGCCTGCGCGATTTGGGCGGCATCATCATCATCGATTTCATCGACATGGACGAGCGCAAGAACCGCCAGAAGGTGATGGACGCCCTGCAGCAGGAACTGGGCCGCGACAAATCGCCCTCCAAGATTCTTCAGTTCAACGAATTCGGCCTGGTGGCCATCACCCGCAAGCGGGTCAAGCAGTCGCTTCAGCGGGTGCTCTGCCAACCCTGCATTTACTGCGAGGGGACCGGATTGACCAAGTCGGTTCGAACCATCTGCTATTCTATTCACCACGAGGCGCGCAAAATGATGCGTTCCTTCGGCGACGGACGGGAGCTGCTGATCCGTTGCCACCCCGAAATCGGCAAGGCGCTGCGTCAGGGCGAGTCTCAGGTGGTGCGCGAAATCGAAGAGATGACAGGAAAAGCCGTCAACGTGAAGATCGACGCCAGCATGCATATCGAGAGCTTCGCGTTTGTAGAAGTCTAGATCGAGTTTCATGTCCGATTCCTACTGGCCCAAACTGATCGAGTTGATGGACGTCCTGCGCGGTCCCGACGGATGTCCCTGGGACCGCGAGCAGACCCGCGAGACGCTCAAGCCCATGCTCATCGAGGAAGCCTACGAGGTGCTGGAAGCCCTCGACGGCGACGATCCCGACGAGCTCTGCGAAGAGCTGGGCGACCTGCTCTTTCAGGTCGTTTTCCACAGCCGTATCGCCAAGGAACGGGGAGAGTTCGAGGCCGAAGACGTATGCCGGCGCATTTACGAAAAGATGGTGGGCCGCCATCCTCACGTCTTCGGGGACGAGAACTTCGCCGATTCCCAGGAACTGCTCAAGAATTGGGAAGATCTGAAAGCGGCGGAAAAGAAAGCCTCGGGACGCGAGCACAAGCGCAGGTCGCTGCTGGACGGCATTCCCCACAGCCTGCCGGCCATGTACAAGGCCAACCAAGTCTCGGCCAAGGCCTCGCGCGTAGGCTTCGATTGGCCCCACTTGAGAGGCATCGGCGAAAAGATCGCCGAGGAGTTCGCCGAATTGGAAGCGGCGGCCCGGGAGGGCGACCAGGAGCGCGTGCAGGAAGAGATCGGCGATCTGCTCTTCGCCGCCCTCAACGCATCACGCTTCTTGCAGATCGACCCCGAGACCGCCCTCAACCGGGCCAACGACAAGTTCGCCCGCCGCTTCAAAGCCCTGGAAGAGCACTTCTCCGGGCAGGGACGCGCCCTCAAGGACGTGGGGCTGGAAGAGATGGAAGAAGTGTGGCAGGCTTTGAAATCCGATCCTAAAACCGAAAAGAGCCATCAGGGAGCCCAATGAGCGAGAAGAAGGAAAGTCCGGGATTCAAGGTCACCGACCGCCGCAAGTTCGATTCATCCGGCAATCCCCGCAAGCCGGACGCCGATGAAGAGACGGAATCTTCAGCAGGCGGTGCGGTTGAGATCGGAAGCAGCCACAAGGCCAAGCCCCCTTCGCAGCCCGGCCAGCCGGGCCAAGAAGGCCCTGGAGGCGGAGAAAGCATGGGCGGCGGAAGGGGCCGAGGTCCGGGCGGCGCTCAAGGCAGGCCTGCAGGACGGGACAAGAGTTCCGGCGGTGGAGGAGCTATTCCTTTCCCGCCTCAAGAAGTTCCGTCGCAGCCGCATTCGCCCTCAGGAGAGGAGCCGGGCGAGCAGGAAGTCGACTTTTCGGCCTTCATCATGTCGATGGCCACCGGGGTCCTGATGGCCCTGGGCGAAGTGCCCGATCCCATGACGGGACGCCAGGGACCGGTCCACCTCGAGTCGGCCCGCCACACCATCGACATCCTGGCCATGCTGCGCGAGAAGACCCGCGGAAACCTGGATGCCGAAGAAGACCGCATCATGGGTCAAGTTCTCTACGAACTGCGCATGAAGTACATGGAAGTGGTCAAGAAGCTGGGCAAGTAGATTGGATGCTCGATGAAGGTCACCTTTCTGGGCACGGGGACCTCGCGAGGCGTCCCGGTCATCGGCTGCCGCTGCAAGGTTTGCACCTCCGACGATCCGCGCAACAAGCGTCTGCGCTGCTCGGCGCTGTTGGAAGGCGACGACGGGACACGGGTGGTGATCGACACTTCGGCCGACTTCCGCCAGCAGATGCTGAGGGCTGGAATCCGCCGTCTCGACGCCGCCGTCTACACCCACGCCCACGTCGACCACATCCTGGGGCTGGATGACGTCTTTCCCTTCAACGTCTGGTCTCGCAAGGACTTTCCCATCTACGCCGAAGCGTCCACCATGGACGAGATCCGCATCACTTTTCGCCATCTCTTCGAGGAAGACCGCTACCCCGGCGTTCCCCTTATCGAACCCCGCCTGGTGGATGGTCCGTTCGCCATCGGCGGACTGCGCATTCAGCCCATCCGCCTGCTTCACGGAAAGCTTCCCATCCTGGGCTACCGGGTGGGAAATTTCGCCTGGCTGACCGACGTCAACCACATTCCCGCCGACAGCATGGAGCAACTGCGGGGCCTCCAGTACCTGGCGCTGGACGGGCTGCGCTACAAGCCCCATTTCACTCACTTCAGCCTGCAAGAGGCCGCCGAGACGGCCCTGGAGCTGGGCGCCGCTCAGACCTATCTCATCCACATGTGCCATGACGTGGAGCACCAGGATGGCTGCCGGGAGCTGCCTCAGGGAGTCGACCTGGCTTACGACGGACTGGAGTTGCAAGTCGATGCTTAAAGTGCAAGGCATGGAGGGACTGCCGCCCCGTGTGCAGCAGCCGGTGGTCAGCATCGGGGCCTACGACGGCGTCCACCTGGGACACCAGAAAATCCTCTCGCGGGCGGTGGAGGAGGCCCGCCGCCGCGGCACCGCGGCGGCCCTGGTGAGCTTCTCGCCCCATCCCCAGAAAGTGATCGCTCCCGACACCGCTCCTCCCCTGCTGCAAACGCCTCAGCAACGCGAGGAGTTTATCGCGGAACTGGGAATCGACTTCCTGGTCGAGGTGCCTTTTACCCGCCATCTTTCCCAGCTCTCGCCCCGCCAGTTCGTAGAGCAGGTGTTGATGCGCCGTCCCGTCTCGCAAGTCCACGTGGGCTTCAACTTCCGCTTCGGGCACCGGCGCAGGGGCGACGTCGAGACGCTGCGCCAACTGGGCCGCGAGAACGGCTTTCAGGTCTTCGCCGTCGACCCGGTGACGCTGCGCGGCCAGCGCATCAGCTCCAGCAAAATCCGCACGCTTCTGGGCGGCGGCAACGTGCAAAGAGCCCGACGCTACCTGGGGCGTCCCTACGAGATCCACGGAACCATCGTGCAGGGCGACCAGAGGGGACGCACCATCGGCTTTCCCACCCTCAACATCGATTCGGTCAACGAACTGCTGCCGGCCCAAGGCGTCTACGTGGGCCGCGCCGTCCTGGAGGGGAGCCGCTACGGATGCGTCACCAACATCGGCTACCGTCCAACCGTTCATCCCGACTACCAGGGACGTCCGCTGGTGGAAAGCCACCTCTTCGACTTCCAGGAGGAGGTCTACGGACTGCCCGTCAACCTGCAGTTCTGCTGCCGGCTGCGTGAGGAGAAACGCTTCGACGGCTTGAAGTCGCTGACCGAACAGATTAAAAAAGACTCCCGGCGCGCTCTCCGCTATCTGCGACAGGTGGAGGCGCGGGAGAGGGGCAGGCATCATGAAAATCAGCCGTGACGAGGTGGAAAAGATCGCCGCTCTGGCTCATCTGGAATACTCCCCGGAGCAAATGGAGGAATTCGTCCCCCGCTTCCGCGAGATTCTGGATCACATCGCCCGCCTGGAGGAACTCGATACCCAAGGGATCGAACCTATGTATCACGGACTGCCGGGCGAGGAACTGAGCGAGGACCTGCGGGAGGACGAGACGCGTCCCGTGCTGACCCGCGAGGAAGCGCTGGAGAACGCCCCAGAAGAGGTCGACGGACAGTTCCGCGTCCCCCGGGTGATCGAGTCCTGAGCCGTTCGCCGAGTAATGGAAACCGTTTATGTCCAACTCCCTGCTGGAACTGACTGCCCGCCAACTGTGTGACCGCATCAGGTCGGGTCAGGTCAAGGCGGTTGAGGTGTGCCAGGCCTATTTGCAGCAGATCGGCCTTCACGACCGGGAATTGGGCTGCTACTTGACGGTCGATGAAGAAGAGGCCCTTGACCAAGCCCGCGAGGCCGATAAAGTCCTCGCCCGTTCGCCCCGGGAAGCCGGGCCGCTGGCTGGTCTTCCCGTCGCTCTCAAAGACAACATCGTGACCCGCGGGCTGCGCACCAGCGCGGGGTCCAGGATCCTTGAGGATTTCATTCCGCCTTACGACGCCGCCGTGGTCAGCCGGCTGCGCCAGGCGGGTGCGGTGATTTTGGGCAAGACCAACATGGACGAGTTCGCCATGGGGTCGAGTACCGAGAACTCGGCCTTTTTCCCGACCCGAAATCCTCACGACCGGCAGCGGGTGCCCGGCGGATCCTCGGGCGGATCGGCGGCCGCGGTGGCCGCCCGCCTGGCGCCGGCCGCCCTGGGCTCGGACACCGGGGGATCGATCCGCCAGCCGGCGGCCTTTTGCGGGGTCAGCGGACTCAAGCCCACCTACGGGCGCGTCTCCCGCTACGGCCTGATCGCCTTCGGCTCCTCCCTCGACCAGATCGGGCCCATCACCCGCGACGCCTCCGACGCGGCCCTGCTCTTGGACGTGCTGGCCGGGCAAGATCCCAACGACGCCACCACCTCGGCCCGTCCTGCACCCGATTTCAGCGAGGAATTGCAGCACGATCCGCAGCCGCTCCGCATCGGCGTCCCCCGCCAGTGGATGGGGGACGAGGCCGGGACAGGTCCTGACGCCGAGGTCAAGGAAGCCGTTGAAGCGGCCCTCGAGAAGCTGCAGGCCCAGGGCTGCCAGATTGAAGAAATCAGCCTGCCCCACACTTCCTACGCCATCGAGGCCTATTACATCGTGGCTCCGGCCGAAGCTTCTTCAAACCTGATGCGCTACGACGGCGTTCGCTACGGGCTGCGGGCCGAGAATCCCCGCGACCTGGCCGACATGTACCGCCGCACCCGCACTCAGGGATTCGGCGAAGAGGTCAAGCGCCGCATCATGCTGGGGACTTTCGTGCTCAGCGCCGGCTACATCGAGGCCTTCTACAGCAAAGCCGCCAAGACCCGGCGGGTGCTTCTGCAAGACCACCTCAAGGCCTTTGAGACGGTCGACCTGATCGCCGGACCGGTGACCCCGACGCCGCCCTTCAAGCTGGGCGAGAAGACCTCTGATCCCTGGCAGATGTATCTTTCTGACATCTATACGGTAACCGCCAACCTGACCGGCCTGCCGGCCCTCTCCGTGCCCCTGCCCGCAGGTCCTTCAGGCTTGCCCCAGGCCCTGCAACTGACGGCCCCCCACTTCCAGGAATCCCGTCTCCTGCAAACCTCCCGCCTGCTCGCTTGAGGCCTCATTCTTCGCTTTTAGAGGCCTTGTCACGCTCCTCCAAGACGCGCCTGAGGATGCGTAGGCCGTAGCGATCCTTGTCGGCGCCGGCGGCCTCCTTCACCTCGATCACCTTCTCCAGCGTCAGGATGCGGACAGGCAACGACTCCACGATCGATATCTAAATCGAAAGTGGACAGGGAAGCGCCCTGAAGGACCCCGCATACGCCCCCCACAACAATGAACTCGACACCGTGATCGGAGAGGACCTTAAGCATGGAAAGGAACTGGGCGGGACGCGTGGCTGACATGCTATCTCTTGGTCAAGTTCTTCTGGGCCAGGTAGGCGTCGTTGACGAAATCTTGCAGTACTTGGAGGCGTTGGGTCGGGGTTAGGGTCAACATCCAGCGGATCAGGGTCACATCAACGCCGTCTTGATAAGGATGGTCGGGACGGGTGGAGGACCGGGCAGGCTCATCCGTACTCTTGGCGCTCATGGGCTCGATTCTATCACCCGCTTGAAGGGTCCGTCCTATCCTATCCCTGGCTGGAGCCGGAAAGCAGGCGCATCAGTTGGTCTAGTTGGAGACCCGAGGCGGGAAGGCAGTCGCGGACTTGGGCGGCGTGGCGCTGCACCCAGTTGAGGGGCCGGTCGGGAGGCTGGGTTCCGGCCGGCTGTTCCTGCAGGATGTGTTTCCACTGCTGGTGGTGGACCCGCGAGTATTCGCGCAGCAGCGACTGGTCGGCATCCTGGCGCAGGATGCGGTAAAGGCGTCCGGCCAGGTCGCGGGCCTCGGCCAGTCCCGAGTTCATGCTCTGCACGCCCACCGGCAGGGCCAGATGGGCGGCGTCGCCGGCCAGCACGGCGCGTCCCCGGTGAAAAGTCTGGGCCAGGCGCCGCTCGAAGCGCAGCACCGCCGACCACAGCAGGTCGCCCACCGAGTGGTCGAACCAGGGGGCCCGCTCAACGATCAAACGTCTCAGGTCGCGGCGTCCCATGGTGGGGAAGACCACCTCCAGGGCCTGGCGCGACTTTTCCCGCGGCTCCGAATAACGCTGCGGCTCATCCAGTTGAAATCCGCAGCGGAAGCGTCCTCGTCCCATGGGCCACACCACGCTCCATTTGCCCTCCCACAAGATCACCGACTGGCGCGGAGAGCAAGATTCCTGAGGCTCGACGACGGGATCGACGGCAAACTCGAAAACGGCGAACCGCTTGGCTTCACCCATGGATTCGAAGGCGATTCCCACGCTTCGCCGCACCAGCGAATCATGGCCGTCGCAGCCCGCTACGAAGAGGGCGTTTCCAGTCATGCGCTCCTGAACGATCCACTCGCCGTGCCCGGCTCCCTCCTCGCGCTGCAGGCGCTCGACTTCGAAGCGAAGCCGGTCTTCCTCTTCTTGCAGACGATTGAGCCGATGACTCCACAGCACCGCCACTCCCTTTTCCTCAAGCCGCTCATGGAGGGCGTTTTCAAGCCGGCTTTGGGGCAGCACCAGAACGAAGGGGTAATCAGCGCCGGTGGCATCGAAACGGGCTTCGGCCTTGATCTCCGAGCCTTCGTAGAAGGTGCAGCATTCGATCTTTTGCCCCTGCCCGATCAGAGGAGCCGCAAGGTCGAGGTCATCCAGCAAACCCAGCGACCCCGAATGGAGAGCCAGGGCATAGCTGCGCTCGGTGGGGCGTGGGCCCTCGTCCACCACCTGAACCTTGACGCCTTCCTCGGACAGCGAGAGCGCCGTCAGCAGTCCGACCGGACCCGCTCCCACCACCAGAACTTCCGTTTCTCGCTGCCAGCCCGAAGCCATAAAAGTCCCCTTCCCAACCCAGACGATGGGCAGGCGTCTTGACTCAGCCTACGATGCGATTGTATCGGAAGAGAAGCGCTGCCGCACGCGCCGACGGGAAATGTTCAGGCAAAAAAAAAGACCGTACCCGGGGAAGAGTCCCACAGGGCCATATGGAGCCGCCGCAACCGTTTTTCGCATTGAAGAACGACGCAGGATAGGCACACACCACTGAGCCTTCGGCGGCTCCTAGGAAGGAGCCCTTTAGTCTCTTCCCCAGGATATCCGGTCTTTAACCTTGCAGACCTCCTCAGCCGCTTGACGCGACCGAGGGTTTGCACATCGGAAATTCAGGCAAGTGCCATGCCGAAAGCTCCGTGAAA
>DATIPQ010000083.1 GCA_035471785.1 Acidobacteriota bacterium | reverse complement strand
CGACCAAGTCCGTCAGCCGCTTTTTCACTTGGTCGACTCCTCTATGGTAAGCCCGTGGTAATAATCCACAACGAATAACAGTGTACTCGTTTGAAAGCCCCTGCGCAATAGAAAGGCAATAAATCTCCCCAAGACAGTGACTTAGGTGCGCTGCTTGAGATCCCTTGCACCATCATGAGAACGTGGAGGCACCTGAATGGGGTTCAGGGGGTCGCGAGTTCGAATCTCGCCGTCCCGACCAATCTTAAGCACTCTATCTTCAAATATTTCTGATCGGATGTGTTTGGGCCAGCCGGGCACTTGTACCTCAGCCCCCCCACCATCCACTCGCACAAGAAAAGGCTGATGCGCAGGCTTCGCGTGGGCAACCAGATAGGTGTGATCAACCGAGCCCGCGAGATAGGCGCCATCTAATCGCAAAGGGGAAGCTGGCAAAGGGTTCCTTTTGCCTCACGCTCGCGAAGCATGCGAGTCGACGGAACCTTTACCGCCTCCGCTTGCCCTCAGGGTTCTCGGTTTCCCCCGCTTCAGGCGGCAGGGCAACCAGATTGAAGCCTAGGAAGTTGTCGAATTTCCCCACCTTCAAGGTCCCCGTCAAAACGGGGCGCTCCCAGGTGGCCGAGATGGTTCCGGCACGGATCTACTCCAACCAGGCTTCCCCTCGGTCCCTGGGGTCTTGTTGCACGGACACAGATCCGTCGACGAAGAATAACTCCCAAGGTCCCAGCTTCACAAGATGCGTCCGGCGATCCGAAGTCGCGCGTCGGATCTGGTACGTCAAAGCTGCGATAGGTAAGGCGCTTGACCGGAGGCGCTGTCCTCTCAAGCGCTTGCAGATCTGAGTTTCTCCTCCTCCAGCACCGACTCCATGGCGGATAGGACATCGTTTACTTTAACGGCTTTCATGGAGCCGTTGGCGGAGATGTGTTTGCCGGGGGCTACCAGGAAGCCCCATTCGACCGGGTCGGTGGGGCCGAAGAGGGCTACGCCGGGGATGCGGAAGAGGTCGGCGGCGTGGAGGAAGAAGGAATCCACGCCTAAGAAGAGGGAGGATTTGGAGACTAGAGAGAGGGCTGTTGCTTTGGGTACCTCGTTGCAGTAGGAGATGACACGGTCGGAGGCCAGGGCCTGTTCGAGACCCTGGTCGTCCAGGCCCAGGATGAGGGCGTGGAAGTGGGGGTGGCGGGTTAGGAAACGGTCGAGCAGGCGATGAAACTTCGGGCGGGGCCACATCTTCTCGGGCTGGGTGTCGACATGCAGGGTCAGGACCCGGGCGTTGGCGGGTAGCGAGTTGAGGATGCGCTCGGCCTGGCGTTGGAACTCTCGGGGGATTTCGGGGGGAGCGGTGAAGTCCTCGATGCGGAGGGAGGCGTCGAGTGTTAGAGGGACGTCGAAGGCTAGCTTGGCGGAATGCTTGCTGAAGTCTCGTTCCAGGGTTGTGTCGAAAGGTGGGAAGAATCCGATGGAGGGAGGATGCCGGAAGAGCTCCATCAGGCGGTCGACCGAGGGGCTGTGCCATGGGTTGAGGGAAAGCAGCAAGTCGCAGGGCGCCAGGCGGGCTGCTACGGTTTCGGCATCGAAGAGCTTCCCCTTGCCGCTGATCTCCATCTCTACCTCGCAGACATCGCGAAAGTGCAAGCCTGAGAAGAAGGTCTGGTGGGCGCCGGTTTCGCAGATTAGGGCGAGGCGGCCCGGGAAGAGAGAGGCCAGCGCCCGCAAGGCGGGAAGGTTGACCAGGTGATCGCCGAGTCCGTTGGAAAAGATGACCACTGGGCGGCGTACCTTCAGCATTCTCATCGGCCCCCTTGAAGGGCGGGAGCTGAAGCCAGCAGCCGGACTCCGCTTCGCAGGCGATCCACCGCTACGGGCCAGAAACGGGCGGGGAAGAATGACGGCGACAGGGCCGCCGAGATGTCTTCGACTCGCCGTACTAAATGGCTTGAGGTTAAGGCGGCAAAGAGGGTGTCGATGGCTTCCACGATCTCGTCCTGGCCCGGGTCGTGACGGTCGCCAGCCGCCTCCCAGTCGGGATTGCCGTCGTAGCGGTTGTTGAAATAGTCCAGGTCGAGATGGAGAAGCAGGGGGCCCGCTGGGATATTATCCAGCAGCGAATCCAGGTCGCCGCCCAGCAGGTAGGTCCCCATCAGGGGGTCGGATCGCTCGCTGGAAGGAGTCAATTCGATCTGCGGTCGACGGGCGTGCTCAAAGAGGGGATCGTCGCCTCCCAAGACCGGCTTCATGGCGTAGCGTCCGGGAGGGCGCTGGAGGCAGTGCCGGTGGCAGAGGTGGAAAAGGTTGAGGCTCGGCACTTCGTGAAGCAGAGGACAGATGAAGCTGCCGATGCCCACGGCGCCGCTGCCGATGGCCGACGCCACGGTGCCGGGTTGCTTCAGGTCGAAGGTCTTGCCCGAGATCAAGTCGACCCACTTCCCGGAGCGGCGCGACAGCCGCGGACTCATCAAGTCGCCGTGGCTGTCGAGATGCAGAATGCTGAGCACCGCCGGGGGTTGAACTCGCCCCGAGAGCCAGCAGCTCCAGGAAAGCAGCGTCCAGTTGTCGTTGAGCGAGAGTTGGAAGCCGTCCTCCTGGCGCACCGCCAGCGGGATCGCGCTCACGCTCATATCGTCCGACCACCAGCGAAGGCCCCCTTCCAGGTCGGGGTCGATGTAGAAGCCGGCCGAGGCCGGCACTGCCAGATCGATGGCCCAGCCTTGCTCAACTCTGCGCGAGGAAGCCACTTGACGCTGAAAATAGCGTCCCAAGATCTTGGAGCGCTCGCCGGCGTCCTGGGGGAGAGACTGAAGAGGCACGATCAGCATTGCGCCTCAGCTCCTGTAGCCGGCTTGAGTGTCTTCGGGCTGGTTGAGGGGCGGACGCAGGATGCCGGTCCGGGCCCGCACGTGATCGAAAAAGCGCAGGATGTCCCGGCACCAGACCGAGGGATTGTCGAAGCCGTTGGACAGCGAGTAGCGATGGGGCAGGTGCCCTCCGCCGCAGACATCCCGCTCAGGGCAGGCTTGGCAGAGCTCGGCCAACTCGAAGCCATGGGTGACGGCCTTGTGCACCAAAGGAAGCCCCAGGTGGAGATCGTCGAAGCCGTTCCGGGTGATGTTGAGCTTGCTCTGGGCGAGACCCTCGCGACAAACGCGCAAGGCGTCGAGGGCCTCGATGGAACCGTCGGTATCGATGATGAGGTAGCTCATGAGCGGGTTGCCGAAGGCGTCCGAGCCGGGGCCGGCTCCCAGGAAGCTCTTGATCAAGTCGCCGAAGAGCCGCACCTCCACCTGCGGATTGTCTTCCTCGAACCAGGCGTCGAAGGCGCCGATGAGGAAATCCGCCACCGGGGTGGGTGGGAGTCCGCCGTAGAAGGTGTCGCGGCTGTCGTGTGTGACGTCGGGAAAGAGAAAGTCCATCGACTCGATTCCCAGCGATCTCAGGTGCCGGTAGGCGGCGGCTCCGCAGCGGCCAGGGTTGACCACCGAGAGGATCTTGGGAGTCATTCCCTGCGAGATGAGAAGCTCGATTCCGGCCACCGTCTGGGCGTGGCTGCCGCGGCCCTTATGATCGACCCGCACCGAGTCATGAATCTCCGCAGGGCCGTCCAGACTCACGTGGACTTCGACGTTATGGCGGCGGAAGGCGTCGATCCACTCAGGAGTGAGCAGTATGGCGTTGGTCTGAATGCCGAGCAGCGAAAGGCGTTCGCCCAGCACTTCCCTGGCGCGGGCGGCCAGTTTCCGAAACCGCTCGACCCCGACCAGAGTGGGCTCGCCGCCATGAAAGATCAGAGCCATCGAGCGCTGACCGTGGCTCCGGCAATAATCCCGCATGGCCTCCAGGGTATGACCGAAGACCCTGTCGCTGATGAACTTAGGCTGCTGCAGGTAGCTTTGGTCTTCATGGTTGTACATATAGCAGTAGCTGCAGTTCAGGTTGCAGCGGGAAGCTATCTTGAGAACGATGGCGGAGATGCCCACTAGCTGCTCTCCTCCAGTCGCTGGGCTAGGGGCCGCCACAGGGAAACCCCCAGCTCGGTTAAGCCGCGGGTCTGTCGCAGGGGCTTCTCCAGCTCTTCCACTTCGGGCAACAGCTTGGCTTCCTCGGCACGAGTCTCCAGCCCCGCCTCTCTGCACCGGCGATACATCAGGATGACGTTGGCAAAGGCGTGGTAGGCCAGGAGGATCTTGTCCAGCGGCCTCTCCTTCTTCTTGGCGGGCGAATAGTAGAGCTTGCGGTCGGAACCGTCCTCCACGTTGGAGAGCATGCATCCGATCAAGTAATACTGGTGGCTGGACTCGTGGACCAGCATCTCGGCGAACTTGAGCGGTTCCAGAATCGAGGTCATGAAGACCTCGCCCCAGTGCATGTTGTGGCTGCCGCTGACCATGGCCTGGTTGGGCACCTTGAGCGGGATGATGTCCTGGATGACCCGGTCCACCCAGTCCAGGTACTCCGGCGCCTGCTCTCCCAGCAGTTGGAAGGCCGCCCGCCAGGCCGCCGCCGTCTTCTCTCCCGAGGCATCGATGGGGAAGGGGAAGTTGAGATCATATCCGCCCTCGAAAACGGAATCGGACAGGAAGGTGACCTGATTGTCGCCCATCTGAACCTGGGTCAGTTCTTCCAAGCCGCCGCCGGAGCGCTCCAGCCGCCAAGCGGAACCGCTGGGTCTGCGCAGTGCCAGTGGCCGCACGCCGGTATCGCCCAGCCTGATATCGACGGATCCTCGGCCGCATTCGGCCGCAACTCCGGTGGCCGCGGGCAGGCACCAACGGTCGAATCTGAGGCGTACGGGATCTTCAAACTTGACCTGGAAACGTCCTTCCAGCCCGGCCGCCATCATGGAAAGAGCCAGTTGCGCTGCGCTGAAGAGCACGTTCGATGCAGAGGGGTCCTCAGACGAAGCCAGCCTCTCAACGGCCCCGAAGCTTGTGTTCCAGACGTCGTGCAGAGCCGCGTTATGTTCGAGCCAGCCTGTCAGGCAAGAGGCCAAGCCGTCGCCGGACTGCTCAAGGGTGCTGTCGAAGCGGTTCAAAAAAGTCTCGACCACCCCCCGTGCATGCTCCGAAGTGATTGCATCCAGAATGGTCGGGTCCAAGGGAAGACCCGGATGCGACAATCCTCTGTATATGCTTTCCAGCATTCTTCAACCTCTCCTCATCGGCAAGCGTGGGCTCCAGGTCAAATAGCTTACCCACTTCAGGAAAAGCGGGTTAAGTTTTAAATACCGATTCTGCAAAGAATTCTAGCGGAAGGCTGTCGCAGAAGCAAGAGTCGATGCTTTGGCCTGAAGTGCGGCGGAAACCTTGCGCTGACAGCCGCTCTTCAGTATAAAGAACCGGCCAGAACCGGCTGAAAGACCGTTGATGAGCAGAGCAGCAAAGCACTCACTGGACCTTCCCCTCGAACGAGCCCTTCGCTGGCGCAATATCGGTCCCTTTGCGGGCGGACGAGTGACTGCGGTAGCGGGTGTCGTCACGAAACCGCTGAGGTTCCTCTGCGGAGCGGCCGGAGGGGGCGTATGGAAGACCGAGGACGCCGGCCTCACCTGGGAGAATCTTTCAGACGGCTACTTCAAGACCGGCTCGGTGGGGGCGCTGGCCGTGGCCGAATCGAATCCCGACGTTGTCTACGCGGGCCTGGGAGAAGCGCAGATCCGAGGGGCCGCCACCTCCCACGGAGACGGGGTCTACCGATCCAACGACGGAGGCGGCAGTTGGCAAAGCCTGGGACTGGAAAAGACGCGCCAGATATCCAGGGTCCGGATCGATCCTCAAGACCCCGACCGGGTCTACGTGGCCGCTCAGGGAAGCCCCTGGACACCCAACCCCGAACGGGGAATCTACCGTTCCTGCGACGGCGGCCAGTCCTGGGACCAAGTCCTTTTCGTCGACAAGCAGAGCGGGGCCAGCGATCTGTGCATGGACCCCTCCAATCCCCGCACGCTCTACGCGGCTGTGTGGGATCATCAGCGGCTGCCTTGGAAGATACGAAGCGGCGGTGAGGGCAGCGGCATCCACAAGACAGAGGACGGGGGCGATTCCTGGCAGCAGCTAAGCCGAGGGCTGCCTGAATTGATGGGAAAGATCGGCATCGCTGTTTCCCCCGCCCGCCCGCAGCGAGTGTGGGCGGTGATCGAGGCCGAAGAGGGGGGGCTCTACCGCTCCGAGGACGCCGGCCGGAGCTGGAGACGCGTCAATGAGGAACGCCTTCCCATGGGCCGCGCCTGGTACTTCACCAAGGTGGTCGCGGACCCCCGCGATGCCGACACGGTCTATGTCCTCCACGATCCGCTCCTCAAGTCGGCGGACGGAGGCAGGAGCTTCAGCCACGTCGCCACTCCCCACACCGACCACCACGACCTGTGGATTTCCCCCCAGCACCCCGACCGCATGGTCCTCGGCAACGACGGCGGTTCCTGCGTCAGCCTCAACGGCGGCAAGACCTGGTCGACCCAGGACAACCAACCCACCGGACAGTTCTACCGGGTGATTGCGGATGAACGCTTTCCCTACCATCTCTACGGCGCTCAACAAGACCGCACGACCGTGGCCATCGCCAGCCATGGCAAAGAAGGCGGAATCGGGCGCAAGGACTGGTATACGGTAGGAGGCTGCGAAAACGCCCAGATCGCCCTCGACCCCGGCGACCCGTCCCGAGTCTACGCAAGCTGTTGCAGCGGAATCGTCACCGAATACGAGCGTGAAACCCAGCGCGTCCGCAACATCATGGCCTATCCCCGCCTGGCGCTGGGCTCCCATCCCCGCGACCTGGAATACCGCTTCAACTGGAACGTCCCCATCATCGTTTCCCGCCACGACCCGAGAGTCCTCTACCATGCCGCCAACCTGGTCTTCCGCTCCCGCGACCGCGGGCTGACCTGGCAGGAGATCTCGCCCGACCTGACCCGCTGCGAAGTTGAAAAACAAGGACCCGGTGGAGGCCCCATCACCGATGAAGCCGCCGGGGCGGAGACCTACAACACCATCACCTGCCTGGCCGAATCGCCCTTCGAGGCATCCACCCTGTGGGCGGGGACGGATGACGGACTCGTCCACTTGACCCGCGACGCGGGGACCACCTGGCGAAACGTCACCCCGCCCCGACTCGGCGAAGCGCTCGTCAATTCGATCGAGGCCTCGCCCCACGACCCCGCCACAGCCTACCTGGCCGTCAACCGCCACAAGTTCGGCGACTTCACGCCCCTGGTCTTCGTGACAGAGGATTTCGGCGCCCACTGGGAGTGCCGCTCAGGGGGGATTTCAGAGGAGGCCTTCGTGCGGGCCGTTCGCGAGGACCCCGCCTGCCGGGGACTCCTCTACGCCGGCACCGAGACGGGTACCTACTTCTCGCTGGACGGCGGCCGCGACTGGCGGTCCCTGCAGCTCAACCTTCCTGCCGTCCCCGTCACCGACCTGACGGTTGCCGCCGGCGATCTGGTGGCGTCGACCGAGGGCCGGGGCTTTTGGATCCTCGACGACTTGACTCCGCTGCAGGAGATCAAGAGACAACCCGCTTTGGGCCAGACCTTCCTGTGCAAGCCGAGGCGCTGCTACCGCGTCCAGTTCGGAGAGAGACCCGAGACGGTCGAGATGCTGGGAGAGAATCCCCCCGAGGGCGCCACGCTGCACTATTACCTTTCCCCTGACGCCGCGGCCCATCTCGCCTCTGAGCACAATCACGAGATCCAGCTGGAGATCCTCGACGAGGAGGGTAAGGCTGTCCGCAGTCTGTCAGGGCGCTGTCACAACGACAGCCGGTCGAGAGAGCAGTTCCCGCTGCCGGTCAAAGCGGGTATGAACCGCTTCATCTGGGATCTGCGTTGCCAAGAGATCAAACCTCCTTCCAGTCTCTTTCCTCTCCCGGTACGCAAGTCCTATCGGGTGGGGCCCGGCACTTACCAGGTGCGGCTAACAGTCGGTCGGTGGAAGGCCGCCCAGTCCCTGGAGGTAGCGGACGATCCGCGCAGGGGCTTGACGCGGAAGGACTTTGAGCAGCAGCAAAGCCTGCTTGCCGACATTTGGGAACACCTGGGCGCCGTCTACTCGGCAGCGGCTGCTATGGAGGATCTGAGTCGACAAGCGCAGGCTGCGGCAAAGGAGCACTCCGAAAAAGCCGAGGTCGTCCAGGCCGCTGCGCCGCTGCTGGAAAAGATCAGGCAATGGGAAGAGGAAGTGATACAGAAGCGGCAGAAGGACTTGCAGGACTTCGTGAGGTTCCCACACCGCCTCGACGCCCAGTTGTTGTTTCTCATGATCGCCGTCGATTCTTCGGGGCCGCCGGTAGGCGGCGGAGCCCTGAAACGCTTTGCAGATTTGAAAGCAGAATGGTCGCTATGCCAAGCCCAAGCCCTTGAAATCTCCCGAACAGATGTTCCCGCTTTCAATGCTATAGCCAAAAAGATGCAAGCTCGCGAATTAAATGCTTGCAATTTCTAGGCAAATTAGCTAGACTTCCGAAAATTCACACGATAATTCACAAATAGGAGAATTCTGTTCTCGCTTCGTGTGACTGGCCACATCTCCATTTGGAAAGGAGTGCCCATGGCAGATCGGAACAAAACCGAACCACTGAGCGATTACGAAAGGCACCGCCTGATCCAGATTCTGCAAGCCGAAGTCGCCAACAATTTCGACGAGCACGTCAGATCGATCGGCGACCTTGCAAATCTGACGGCGGATAAGCTGCTGCCCATCAAAAAGGGTTAGCGGACTTCCCGCCGCTGAGATCGTATCCGTTCAGAAACCCAAACTCAGAAAACCGAAAGAGGAAAGAAATGGCTACCAAGAACAAGGAAGACAAATCCAAGATCCTGGAGAAGATTCAGGCTGAAGTGAGAAGGAAGCGCGAAGAAGACGAGATGGACATGCCCCCTAGCGAAAAGCTGATCTATATCAGGTACTAGGGCCTCCTTTTTCCACAATTCTTTTCCGAACCATCCCTACGCCGGGATGGCGCTCGGCTACCCGCCTGACGGTTCTCTGAGGGAGGCGTGTGCATGAAGAACGCCGACAAGATGCTTCGCGACGGTGACGTCATCATCATCGTGCCTCCCTTCGGAAAACTGACCTATCCCTCCCTCGGGGCCCATCTGCTCCAAGCCATCGCCCGTGAGCAAGGTTTCACGGTGCGGGTGCTGTATGCCAACATGGTTTTGGCGGCGGAAATCGGCATCGAGGAATACGAAACCATCTACGACGAATCGCTCGGCATTCTCTTGGGAGAGCGGTTCTTTGCCCGGCTGGCTTTCGGGACGGCTCCACTGGCTCATCGAGGCGGAGACATGTGCAGCATGGCACGTGACTTCGGCGAGGAGAAGGCTGCCAGAGTCGATCTCGACTATGACGAGCGCCGGCGAGTTGACCTGGACCGGGTCAAACGGTTGGAAGGCAAGCTCGACGATTGGGTCGACCGCTTGGTGTCGGCCGTCGTCGAGCGAGCCTATCCCATCGTGGGATGCACCTCGATGTTCCAGCAGATCTCCGCCAGCGTGGCCCTTCTCAACCGGGTCAAGTCGCTGAGTCCAGGGACTCTGACCGTGCTGGGAGGAGCCAACTGCGAAGGCGAGATGGCCGAGGGGATGGAAAGCCTGCAAGCCGAGGTGGACTACATCTTCTCGGGAGAGAGCGAGGAGACCTTTCCCCGCTTCCTCAAGGACGCCTCGGACGGAAACCGGCCGGCCGGCAAGATCGTCCGCGGCTCTCCCTGCCGGGACATGGATGCTCTGCCGCTCCCTTCCTTCGACGACTACTATGAACAGCTCGATTTCTTTCTCGGCGGCGCGGTCTCTCCCCAGGAGACCTGGGTCATGTACGAGACCAGCCGCGGCTGCTGGTGGGGGCAGAAGCAGCATTGCACCTTCTGCGGACTCAACGGCGAAGGTATGGGATTTCGCCAGAAGTCCCCCGAGAAAACGATCGCCGAACTGGAGACGCTGAAATCCTCGGCTCCTACCCGCAACGTCATGATGACGGACAACATCATGCCCTTCGTTTACTTCAAGACGGTCGTGCCCGAAATGGCCGAGCGGGGATTGGATTTGAACCTTTTCTACGAGATGAAGGCCAACCTGTCACTGGAAAAGGTCATATCTTTGAAGCGAGCCGGCATCAACTCGATTCAACCCGGCATCGAAGCGCTGTCGTCGTCTCTGCTGAAGAGGATGCGAAAAGGCGTCAGCGCACGCCAGAACGTCATGCTGCTGCGCTACGGGAGGTCGTCCGGAGTGAATATGACTTGGAACATCCTGTGGGGATTTCCAGGAGACCAGCCCGAGGATTACGAAGAGACACTCGCCGTGGTGCCTCTGATCCATCACCTGCAGCCCCCCAACGCGGTGGGTCACCTGAGCGTCGAGCGCTTCAGTCCTTATTTCTTCCAACCCGAGCGGCACGGGGTCAGCAATATTCGTCCTCTGATGGCCTATCGGGACGTCCTTCCGGCTCACGCGGCCATCGAGAAGATGGGCTACCACTTCGTGGCCGACTATGAATCCGGGGGCTATGACCGTATCGATCTGGTCAGGGCCATCCGCCAGGACGTGGAAGAGTGGAAAGAGCAGTGGAAAAACGAGCAAGCCAGGCCGGAGTTGAGAATCGGCACTTATGAGGACCAATTTGCCTTAATCGACACTCGTGGACTGGAAGGAACCGAAGAAGTGAGGTTGCTGGACCGCCAGGAAGCGGCCTTCCTGCTCACAAGCCGCCGCTTCAGCGGAGACTCCCGAGAACGCCGGGCGGTGGAAGAAAAGCTGGCCCTGGTCATGGATGGCTATTTCGTGCCCCTTCCCGTCGCGGACGCCGAGACGGTCCTGGAATTTGAGGCGGAGGGCTGGAAATCGCCCATGACCGCCTCAGCGCAAGCCACACCCTACTCAGGTCACGCCTGACCGCTCTCTGGAAAGAATACACGCGTGCAGGGACCTGCGCCCCCCACCCCCACCCCATGGTTCTCTGAAGAAGAATTCTGGTCCAGTACCTATCCCTTTCAGTTCCCCCCCAGGACTTTCCGGGCTTGTCGGCGTGAAGTTACCAGCATCATCGAGTTAAGCGGCTGCCGGGCCGGGGCGGCCTTGGATCTGTGTTGCGGTCCCGGCCGTCACTCGGTCCCACTGGCCCAACGAGGCTTCGAGGTCACCGGCGTTGACGGCACCTCGTTTCTGCTCGACAAGGCCAGGGAATATGCTCGATCAGAGGACGTCGAAGTGGAGTGGTTGCAGGAAGACATGCGAAGCTTCAGGCGCTCCCGGCGCTACGATCTCGCCATCAACCTCACCATTTCATTCGGATACTTCGACGATCCTGACGACAACCGGGCGGTGTTGTGCAATGTGTTCGACAGCCTCAAGGCCGGCGGAGTCTTGGTTATCGACGTCGCCGGCAAAGAGGTCATCGCCCGCCAATTCGTCGAGGTCGGATATCTGGAGGAAGATGGGGCGGGACTGGCCATCCAGCGCCGCAGAGTGGTGGATGATTGGAACAGGCTGGAGATGCAATGGCTGGACCTCAGAGAGGGCAAATGCCGCTGCTTCAAACTGCGCAGTTGGATGTACTCCGGCCGCGAATTGAAAGAACTGCTGGCCGACGTGGGATTTTCCCGCGTCGACCTCTTCGGCAACTTCCAAGGCGACGAGTACGGAACCGAGGCTACCAGGCTGGTCGCCCGGGCCCGCAAGGAATAGCGGAACGCCCTCAGGAAAGATGACTTCGACAAGATGACAGCGAAAGCAGTCCCCCGCGGAGCCGATTACGGCACCTGGCCGTCGCCGATAACCTCAAAACTGATCGCCACCCATTCGATCCGGCTCGGGCAGATCGCGCTATCGGGAAAGGATGTTTATTGGGTTGAAGGGCGTCCGACCGAGAGCGGGCGCAACGTCATCGTGCGCGGCGGGGCCGGCGGCTCGGGGCAGGACGTCAATCCTTCGCCCCTCGATGCCCGGACGCGCGTTCACGAATACGGCGGCGGCGCCATGCTGGTCGATCGGGGGCGAGTCTACTTCTCCCATTTCGCCGACCAACGGCTATACCGATGCCGGCCCGGCCGCCAACCCGCGCCCGTCACTCCCGAGGGACCCTGGCGATACGCCGACGCTGTAGCCGATCCTGACCGCGACCGGCTCATCTGCATTCTTGAAGACCACTCCGGCCAGAGGCCTGAGCCCGCCAACGCCATCGCCGCCATCGACCTGGCTGAAGGCGACATTAGGGTGATCGAGCAAGGCAACGACTTTTATTCCGATCCCCGTCTCAGCCCCGATGGCATGCGCTTGGCCTGGCTGACCTGGAATCACCCCGACATGCCCTGGGACGGCACCGAACTGTGGGTCGCCGAGGTGGGCGCAGAGGGAGAGCTGAACAACCGCCGCCTGGTGGCCGGGGGACCGGGGGAATCGGTCCTTCAGCCCGAATGGTCGCCTCAAGGCCAGCTCTACTTCATTTCAGATCGGGACGGCTGGTGGAACCTTTTCAGGCAGGTCGGTTCCTCCGGCTCGGCCAAGGCCCTGCTCCCCATGCAAGCCGAGTTCGCTCATCCCAGGTGGCTTTTCGGCCAGTCGACCTACGCTTTCGAGTCAGCCGACTGCTTGGTCTGCTCTTACACCCGCGACGCCAGGTGGAGTCTGGCCCGCCTTGATACTCAACAGGGGACGCTGGAGACTCTGGACACTCCCTACTCCTACATCGCAGAGGTGCGGGCTGCACCAGGAAGGGTGGTCTTGAGGGCAAGCTCGGCAACCGAGCCGGAGTCCATCGTCGAGCTCGACATGGCGACCGGCCGCTGCTCCGTATTGAAGCGGTCTTTCCAGATCCCGGCGGAGTTCGAAGAATACTTCTCGATTCCCCAACACCTGACTTTTCCCACCGATCAGGGGCGCACGGCCTACGGGTTGTTTTACCCGCCCAGGAATCCACGCTTCCAGGCCCCGCCAGAGCAGCTCCCTCCCCTCATCGTAGTCGGCCATGGAGGCCCGACCTCCGCTTCTTCCTGCCAGCTGTCACTCGAGACCCAGTATTGGACCAGCCGCGGATTCTCCCTGTTCGAGGTCAACTACGGGGGCAGCACCGGCTACGGACGCGCCTACCGCGAACGCCTCAAGGGTGGCTGGGGCATCGTCGACGTCGACGACTGCGTCAACGCGGCCCGATACCTGATAGATCAGGGCAAGGTCGACGGCGACAAGACCGTCATCAAGGGCGGCAGCGCCGGAGGCTACACCGCACTGGCGGCCCTGGTTTTTCGAAATCTCTTCAAGTTGGGCGTCAGCTACTACGGCGTCTGCGATCTGGAACACCTGCTGCGCTTCACCCACAAGTTCGAATCGCACTACCTGGAAGGATTGATCGGTCCCTACCCGAAGCGCCGCGACCTCTACCGGGAGCGCTCTCCGCTTCATTTTGCCGACCGGCTCTCGGTCCCCGTCATTTTCTTTCAAGGGAGCGAGGATAAGGTCGTCCCCCCCGATCAGGCGGAGCAGATGGTGGCGGCCCTTCGCGACAAGGGAAGTCCTGTTGAATACCTGCTCTTTGAGGGCGAGCAGCATGGTTTTCTGCGTTCCGAAACCATTGAACGCAGCCTGCGGGCAGAAGCTGATTTCTACAACGCCCATCTCATCAAGTCCTCCTGAGTGAACGCGCACTTGAACAATAGCAGGGCTGAGGGCGTAGGATGGGGTAGTAACGAGTGACTCAAGGGAGAAAAGCAGCGAAGTGGCCCGCATCCCGGCTATCGAGTGCAAGACCTGGCCGACGACCTGCTGCTGGTCCGCAACAGGGAAGAAATGGCCGCCTTCAGGCTGCCGCTGGAAGCCGGGAAGACGGTAGGCAGTCAGCGCGTTGCCCGATAGGGCCCGGCTTGCTTCGAGGAGCGGAAAAGTTGTGGCAAAATGGCGGTGTGCAGAAAAAAGGAGCCGCTCACATGTGTATCAGACGGATGTCCGCACGGTGTCTCGTCCTTGCTGTCGTTCTCGGCGCAGGGCTTTTTGCTCAAGACTACGGCGCCGGGGTGGCGCTGGAGGAATCGGTTTCGATCGCTGAAATCCTCGCTAGCCCTGAACAGATGAAAGGCAAGCGCGTGCGTATCGACGGTGAAGTGGTGGAGGTTTGCGCCATGGCGGGTTGCTGGATCGAGGTCCGCGACCAGGCGGGCGACCGCATCCGCGTCAAGGTGGATGACGGCGTCATCGTCTTTCCCGAATCCCTCAAAGGAAAGCAAGTCAAGGCCGAGGGAACCGTGGAAGTGCTTCCCATGAGCCGGGACCAGTACGTCGACTGGCTCAAGCACCTGGCCGAGGAAACCGGCAACGAGTTCGATCCCCAATCGGTTGGCGATCCCCCCTACCAGATCGTCCGCCTGCGCGGACTGGGCGCCGAGGTGGCCCAGCCGCATTAAAGATGCGGAGGTTGTGATGTTTTGCCCCCAATGCGGTTGCGAGTACCTGGCCGGGGTCACGCAATGCGCCGACTGTCAGGTGGCGCTGACCGAGACGCTTCCCGAGGACTTCGGCAAGGAGAAGGGCGGACGATGGTTCCTGGAAGGAATCGATCCCGCCGACTGCCAAGAAATCCTTGTCTTGAATAACCCCGGACTGCTCACCGTGCTCAAGTCGGTGCTGGACTCAGAAGGCATCGCCTACTTCCTGCACGGAGAGCATTACGGCACCTACTTCATGATGAACTCGGTACGTCTGCTGGTTCCCAGCAAAGACGCCGACCGGGTGCGTCAGATTCTGGAAGAAGTGACCGCCGAGGAGATGGATGACGCGGGGCACGCTGCCCCGGCCTAGTGCTGCCGGTCGTAAGTTCTGAGCCGGGCCCTCCGTTCTTGTCCCTGACAGGGACGGATTCGCCACCCCAGCGACTGTGTTAGAAGTCAAGTCCGGGCTCGCTGAAGGCGAGCGATTCGCCAGCCCAAGGGACTGTGTTAGAAGTCAAGTCCGGGCTCGCTGAAGGCGAGCGATTCGCCAGCCCAGGGTCAGCCGCGGCGAGCGCCAGCGAGACGGCGGCGCCACCCTGGGTTTCAGACGGCAAGGGTCCGAACGCTGAAAGCGTGGGATAACGCGACAGGGTGGCTCAAAACTTCTGACGCACCGCACCAGGGCCACTAGGTGGCCAGCAAGTTCACACACGAATCAAGTTTCAGCGACCGCGCTGAAGGCCTAATTGCTCTCGGCGGTATGAGGCTGCTCGCCATTACTAGTCTCTGATGTTGCGCGAAGATTCCCATCCCAAGCCCTGCCTCGAAACATCCTGCCGACCATGCTGGCTATGGACGCAACTTGGCCCGCAAGCGCCGGCAATTGTTGTGACTTGTCTTAGGAAGCTCCTGGTGTCGATAAATAACTGGTAGCGCCTCCCCTGCATTAAGTGAATAATACTTGTTAAAGTGACCATAAGGCCTGAAATAATACTTTTCCGAGAACTTCAAGAGCGTATTCAAGTTATCTATAAATCATTGACATATCTACGATCAGGATTTTTTCGAGAAATTATTGCCGTGTTGTTTGGTTGGGCTGGCCGCTTGTAATAGAAAGGAAGTACAAGCTTTTCATTGAAAGGATGTGCGAGCCTTTCACAAAACTCAGGAGGGTACTATGCTGACCAAGCGGGCTTTTCAGATGCTCGTTCTCGCGAGTATCAGCGTGGTTGCCCTGCTTGCGGTTTTAGGCACCTTGTACGCTCAGACTGACTTGCCAAACCGCATCCCGCAACCACCCCCCTACAACACCCAGGAGACCCAGTTTTTCCCCCATCCCTTCGAAGCCGATTGGGAAGGGGTCAACGATCCTGGCACTTGCAGCAATTGCCACAGCCGCATTTACGACGAATGGAACGGATCAATGATGTCGAATTCCTGGCGGGATCCGGGCTGGCGGGGAGCTTTCCTGCTCATCGCCCGCCTGACGGCCAAAGACGGAAATTGCGACACTCCCAATCCGCCCGACGGCACGGCCCGGGCTCACATCAATCCGTTCGCCGACGGCACCAATTGCACCAGCACTTTCGACATCGGCGTGAGCAGTCACCAGACCTCCGGCTCGGGTTCGCTGCTGGACGGGTTCTGTTCCCGTTGCCACATGCCCACCAACTACGCCGACAACATCAACAACGTGATCATCGACCAGCCTTCGGGCCTGGAGCACGGCGAGTTGGATCCCAACTTCGACCCCACCAGCGATGATGGAACCGGACTGGCGTACGCCACCTTGACCTCGCAGATCCGCAACACCGAATCGGGCAAGCGGGGAATCTTCTGCGAAGTCTGCCACGCCATCGCCGAGACCCGCTACACGCCCTACCACAACTACCAGAAGTCGGGGACGGAGTATTTCCCCACCCCCGGCAGCGGAGGCCGCGGGGCTTTGCTCCCGCCCGGTCAGGCCGACATGCAGAACGTGGCCGACGCCAACAGCCCCAACCTGGGCTACGGGATCGGCGCGGGGTCCTATCGCTTTTCGCCTCACGCCATCGGATACCCGGAGCGCTTCGGTCCCCTCTCGGCCGGCGACTTCAGCAGCACGCTCGATCCCTACGTGAGCGACGTGTTCGACATCAACTTCTTCTTCCAGCAAGGGGATTTCTCAGGAAAGCATGATGGATTCCAGCAGATCATGTTCGAGCGCGCCGAGTTCTGCGCAGCCTGTCATGACGTCACCAATCCGCTCACCATCAAGAACACCGAAGGCAAGTGGGTGGGAGGATTTCCCATCGAGAGGACCTACACCGAATGGGCCGGCAGCCGCTATGCAGACCGTCCCGGCAACTCCAACTTCGATCCCGCTTTCAAGCGCGACTGCCAGACCTGCCACATGCAGCAGGACTTCGGCCGGCCGGGGACAGCCCAAACGCTCTACGACGGAGGAGGTCTTCCCGTAGAACCGCTGTCCGACGTGACCTGCAAGTCGGGTCCTGTGCGTCCGGTCTTCTACAGTCACCATTTCATCGGCGGAAACGCCTATGTTCCTCAAGTCATCGGAGCCGACCTGACCTCTCAGGGCAGCGTGCATCCCTATCCCGAGTTGTCGACCTTCAGCTATTCCTCTGAGGATTCCAGCAGCCTTTACTACAACGCTTACTGGGAGAACGTCACCGACCGCGGTCCCCCCACCCACCATGCCCGCATGGCCTGGGACCGGCTGCGCAACGTGCTCGATTTGAGCTTGAGCGGACCCGCCAGCGCGGCCGCCGGCAGCAATGCCGCCATTGACATTACTGTCGCCAACAGCGGCAGCGGACACAACTTCCCCACCGGATTTCCCGAAGGGCGCAATGCCTGGGTGGCGGTGAGAGCCTGGGATCTGGCCACCGGCGACCAACTGGAGATCTTCGATTCCTTCTGGAACCGGACTTCGCTGGGTGTGGGCTACCTGTCACAGTCGAGCGAGGTCGATCCCAACTTCCCCGGCTGCAACTGGGTCATTCCTGCGGGATCAGCCGATCCCTACTCCCGCCAATTCAAGGCCATCGCCTCGCTGGGGGACGGATGTCCCACCCTCGATCTGCCGTACGCCACGGCGCTCAACCTGGTTACCGACGCCAACGGACTCCCCATCGACTCCGGCGGCCTGGTGATCGACCGCGACAATCCGCTCGGACTGCCGCAGTTCACCGACCTGGACGGCGACGGGGATCTCTTCGACGATTCCTACCTGGCCGACTGGCGCCTGCGGCCCATGCCCCACGCCGACGCTACCGTCGACCTCGACCGCTATTCGGTGGTCATTCCGGCCGGGACGGCCGGTCCCGTGGCGGTGACGGCGGCTGTCTACTACCAGTCCTTCGAAGCCATCGTGGCCAAGAAGTTCCTGGGCAACATGGCCGACACCGATACCGATTTCCTGCTCGAGCCCTGCACGCTCAACGGAGCCTGCGACGGGCGGACTCCCACGCTGGAGCCGGCCGTCGTCGAGGGTTCCCCTCCCGTTCCCATGGAGGTGTCGAACTGGGTCATAAACGTCACCGGAGTGACGGATTCCACCGCGCCCTCGGCCACCACCTACCCGGCCAACGGCGCTCTCGACACCTACATCGACACAATTCCCAAGGCCTTCTTCTCGGAACCGGTGACGGGAGTCGACGAGACCACCTTCACCCTGGTGGACGGCGGAGGGATCACGGTTCCATCTTCGGTGTCGCAGATCGGCGACGGAGCGTGGGCCCTTTTCCCCGATCCCATCTTCCTGGAAGGACGCACCGACTACACCGCCACTATCGCGGCGGGCATCTGCGACTACAACAACAACTGCACCACCCAGGACATCGTCTGGACGTTCACCACGGCCAGGACGGCCGAGGAAGGCGTCGGAGACACCTCGGTTCCGCTGGGCTTTCCAGCCAACGGAGGCGGGCCGGGCGGCGACACGGAAGGACCGACAGTCGTCACGGTCAATCCGGCCGACGGCCAGAACAACGTCGACGTCAACAGCAACGTCGTGGTGACATTCTCTGAAGCGGTCATGAACGTGACAGCCTCCACCTTCCTGCTCAATCAAGACGGAGGAGCCGGAAATTGTTCAACGCTGGGTGCATCTGTGGCGGGAACCATCACGGGCAATGCCGGTGATGACGTTTGGACCTTCGATCCCAACGCGCCGCTGCAGAATAACCGTACCGTCTACTGCGTCACCGTCACGACGGGTGTCACCGATCTGGCTGGCAACCCGCTCAACGACGGCGCCAACGACTTCACCAGCAGTTTTCGCACCAAGAAAAACTGAGTCGTCCGAGGGCGGTACAGATTCGAATGCGGAGACTGCGATATGGAGAGTCGGGCTGGAAACGTCCAGCCCGGCTTTCCTCTCAGACTCACCCTGCCTCACTGTTCCAATGGAGGTTGCACCATGCGCTTTCTCTTTTCTCTTGTCGCCGCGGCACTGGCCATGCTGTGGGCAGGCTGCTCAAGCGAGGAGACGGTTCCTCTGGCTTACGTGGCCAGCGGCGGCAACAATCACGTCGCCGTCATCGACCTGCAGAGCGGACGCACCCTGCACAAGCACTACCTCGGTACAGCTCCCTGGAAGCTGCTCTACGACCAGCCGCGCCAGCGGCTCTGGGTGCAGCATTGGTACTCTTCCTCGACGGCGGTCCTCGACCTCCAACAGCAAAAGGTCATCCAGGTTCTTCCCTATCGCGGACCGGGCCTGCTCGATGCCGGGGGAGAACGTTTTCTGACCTTGAGCTGGCCGGGTTCGGCCTTGCACTCCGTCAATGCGCGGACTCTGACTTCCGAAGGACAGCGGGTCACCGAGGTCAACCGCGCCTACGCCTTGGCCCTCGACTCCTCTGGAGAGGATATTTGGATGGCGCAATACGACCCGATGGCTGAGGGTCCGCACAAGCGCTATGCCTATCTGGTTTCCTATCCCCTCGACGAGGATTCCAAAGCGCCTGCCCGCTCCCAGCCTACCGGCCGCAGCCCCGTGGACATCGTGCCGGTCCCCGGACAGCCCTTCATGCTCACCGCCGACCGCGGCACCAACGGGCTCAGTCTGATCAACAGGCTGGGCGACGGACGCGCCGTCCCGGCTTGTCCGGCACCCCAGGCGGTTCTCCTCTCGCCTGAGCAGACCCGCATGGTGGTCCTGTGCTGGGACCGCGGCGAAACCCGCTTCAGCCAGATGGTCAGCTACCGCACCGACTTCGCCACCCGTCCCTGGCCGGTCATCGTGCAGGAGAAGACGCGCCGCCTGCCTGCCGGCCTTACCCGGGGCGCTTTCCTGCCCGGGGGCGAGCATCTCTACCTCCTCGACGAAAGCGGCGGACGCCTGCTCGATGTTGATCCGGTCGACCTGCGGACGCTGGGCGAGATCCCGGTCGGCGATCAGCCCCGCGACCTGGTCATCGTCCCCACGCCGCTCTCAGCGCGCGACCGGCTGGCTGGCGCCGCCTTGGCGCAGCGCCACCAGCTCGAGCAAGCTCTGAGCGTCCTCTTGCAACCCGGCCACGGCTTTGGCGACCTTTCCTGGACCGAAACCACCAGTGTCAATTCCGAAGAGGAGGCGGGCGCCCGCACGCTGCGGATGGCGTTGCTGGCCCCCGACCGCATGCGCAGCGAGTCCGCCGCCGTCACCCGCCTGGCCGCCGGAGGCTGGTCTATAGCGATCGGCGACCAGGGGCGCTTTTGGACAACCCCCCGCCAGGAATTGGCCTGGCTGATTCCCTCACTGCCCAATTTTCAGTTCGCTGAAGCGGTGAGGCAGTTGGCCGGAGATGTTCCCGGCAGCCCCTTCCTGCGGGGCGGACTGGCCGTAGACCTGGTTGCCCAGGTGGAAGAGGAAGGACGCAGCTACCACGTGATTGGGGCTCTCAGCCCTGAACAGCCGCTCAGCCAGCTCTGGATCGATTCCCGGAGCGGACGTCCTGCCAAGCTGGTAGAGCGGTTCCCCGTCTATCAGGTCTCCGGGCATGGAGGCGAGTCCTTCAGCGGACTGGCGGAGACCCGCTACCACGACTGGAGCGCTCACGAAGGGGGCGTTTACCTGCCGGCCCGTCTGCAGCGTCTTTCCGCCGGACGCACGCAAGAGGTCGAGATCAGCGATATCGAGGTCGACGCCGGTTTGCCGCCCTCCCGTTTCGACTTGGCCCGCCTGGGAGGTTTGAAAGCCAGCGCCGCGTATATAAACCCCGCCCGCCCCGAACGCCCGCAAGATCAACCCGGCCTGGCCCTTCCGATCCTGCCTTTCCCCGGCTATCTCAACAATCCCAGGGCCCCGCACCTTCCCTACAACAGCAACCCGCCGACTTCCGGGCCCCGCCTGGCGGGGCTGGCCGCCTGGGGTCTGCACAGCATTCCCGTCCCGCTGGAGCTGCAAGTCCACAACCTGGAACATGGCGGCATCCTGATCCAATACAACTGCCCTCGGGATTGCCCCCAACTGGTTTCTCGCCTGCGGGCCTTCATCCAAGGCCGCGACCAGGTTCTGGTGGCGCCTTACCCCTTTATCGAAACCCGCCTGGCGTTGACGGCCTGGGGACGGCTGCTCACGTTGGAGGAATTCGATGAAGCCCGCATGGAGGCCTTCCTCAAGGCCTTCGGAGGCCATGATCATCACGCCGATGCGCCCTGATCTCAGTCCCCGTTGCTATGGGAGTAAACGAGGCGGGTCAGTGAGGCGATAAGGGCGGCGGACGCTTCACGGTCGTCGAGGCCGCGGGTGAGGACGACCAGCACGAAGGGGCGCGGGCCGTAGACGATGGCGGCGTCGTGGTGGATGCGGGTGATTTCGCCGGTCTTGTTGGCCGCCTCGACCCCCTCTGGAACCCCGGCCGGAATGGCGTCCACGAACTCCTGCCGCTTGAGGATGGCGATCATCTCACGGCTGGCCCGAGGACTGACGGCCTTCTCCTGGGCTATGGCCTCCATCAACAGGAAGAGCCCCTGGGCGTCGGTGGTGTTGCTGAGTCCTTTCTCGTAGGCTTTGATGTCTTCCAGCGGACGGATCACCTGCATGCCCGCGGCGCCCATCTTCTCCACCGTGGACTGGATGTTCTCCACCCCCAGGCGCTCGATGAGCAGGTTGGTGGCCAGGTTGCTGCTGACGGCGATCATGTGCAGGCAAAGCTCGCGCAGAGGCATGCTGCCGCCCAGTCTGGCGTAGACGGCCTGATCGGCCTCTTCCCCTACCGAAAACGGCGAACCGTCCACCAGGCTGGCGAACTCGTTCTCGACCTTGAGCGGATCGTCCAAGCCCAGCCACCCCTCTTCAGCCTGGCGGAAGAGCTCGATCATGACCGGCACCTTCATGGTGCTGGCGGCGTGAAAGCGCTCCCGCTGGTTGATGAACAGCTCCATCTCCCCGTCCAGCGTGCGGAAGGCCAACCCCACCTCGGCCCCGCTCTTTTCGATCAGGGCCTGCACCTCTTCTGGCAAGCCGCCGGGTTGAGCCAGAATCCGGTTGGGGAAAGCAGGGAACGGCCCGCCCAGCATCCATACCATGAATCCTGCTGCCAGCGCCGCTCTTCCCATCCACGCGTTCTTGTTCATAGTCAACACCTCGCAGGGTCATTGTCTCCTTTAGCGGGAGGATGTGCAGCCCGGCCGATGCTTCAACGCTTATCTACCTCAACTGAAATCGTCGAATAGATCAATTTTGACCCTGATGGTCTATTGCTTTCAAGCGCCGACCCATCAAATACTTATTTTCAACTTTTGATCGGCCAATTTCAGCCCCTCCTCCCGAATCCTTCGGGATCGAGTTGTTCTGGGGATAGTCGCTTTCTATCCGCTAGGGTCCTGTAAGCGACGGGGCGAAGCTATGCCTCTCAACTGACAGGGGTTGGAGGCTGGCCGGGAAAGCAAGGAGGACAGGGGGAGTCAGGAGGATGACCCAATGCTGCGGGTAGAGTTGTTCGGGCGGTTTTCAGCCTGTTCCGAAGAGTGTCGGATGCCGCTGCGGGACGGTTCAAAAGCGCAAGAACTGCTCGCCTATTTGCTGCTCAATGCAGGTCGTCCGCATACGCGTGAGATTGTCGCCAGCGTGCTTTGGGACCAGTGTTCGACCGTAGCCTCCAGGGCCTATCTGCGCAAGGCGTTGTGGCAGCTGCGCTCAGCGCTGGAGAGGTGCGATGAGACGTCGGTTCCATGCCTGCGGGTCGATTCTGAATGGTTGCAGTTGTGTCCAGGGCAGGCCATCTGGGCGGATGTCAGCGTTTTTGAGCAAGCTTACCGAGAGGGACGCGGCGTACAGGGGGCGTACCTCGAAGACGGCCTGGCCGAGGCCATGGAGGAGGCAGTGGAACTCTACGGTGAAGGACTGCTGCCGAACCGCTACGAGAACTGGTGTCTGGAGGAGAGGGAGAGGTTTGGCCACAAGTACTTGGCGATGCGCGACCAGCTCATGGACTACCACTTGAGCCGTACGCGTCTCGAAGAGGCCGTCGAGCAGGGAAGGCAGATCCTGCTATGCGACAACTCACACGAGCGGACCCACCGGCGGCTGATGTGGCTTCACCACCTGCGCAACGACAGGACAAGCGCGCTTCGCCAGTACGACTTGTGCACAGCGGCCCTCAAGGAGGAACTGGACGTCGACCCCTCCGAGGCCACTAGCGAGTTGTACGAGAAGATTCGCGACGAAAAGGTGCCGACTTCGATCGACAAGCGGGCATCCGCCATGGTGGCTCAATCCGCCACGGACTCGCTGCGGGAGTTCCAGGTTCATCTGTCTGGTTTGCAGTCCAGCCTGGCCGACATGGAAAGGCGCCTCAAGTCCTTGCTGCTGGAACTGAAGACCTGATCTTGCTCTGCCCCGACGCATTGGGAATGCGGGCAGATACGTCTTCGCAACGAAGCGGGACATTCTCTCCGCCTAAGTCTGAAGAGGCGCTTGACGCGCAAGTCCATGGAGAAAACCATGAATGATCCAAAGCTCCGCGTTCTCTCAGAGGCCGACCCGCGCGCCTCCAACGGTATCGCGTCGCCGGCCGGGGAAGCGGGGCCGCTTCTCGACTTCGTCGGCGTTGGGTTCGGTCCCTCCAATCTCGCTCTGGCGGTGGCGGCGCGGGAAGCGGAGGCCGGCAGGAAAGGGCTCTTCTTTGAGCGGAATTCCAAGTTTCAGTGGCATCCCGGCATGATGATCGAGGGAGCCACCATGCGAATCCCCTTCCTCAAGGACTTGGCGACCCTCCGCAACCCGTCCAGCCCATACACCTTCCTGCAATATGCCAAGGCCCGAGGACGCCTGGAGCGCTTCGTCAACCTGACGGACTTCTATCCCACCCGGTTGGAGTACAACGACTACCTCGGCTGGGTGGCGGAGGCCTTCGCTGAACAGGTGCAATACGGCACAGAGGTCACGAGGGTCTCGCTCCTGACCCGAAAGGGGGAGACCGTGCCCTGGTGCTTTTGCGTGGAGGTCACGAAGACAGCCACGGGAGACACCGCTCAGCACTTGGCACAGAACATCGTCTATGCTCCCGGAGGCCGTCCCCGAATCCCCTCAGGGACGGCTTGCTGCTCTGACCGGGTAGTGCATTCGAGCAGATTTCTTCCCCACTTCCCCAGACAGTTTGAGGACCATCGGAGGAGCTACGATTTCGCAGTCGTGGGCGGGGGCCAGAGTGCCGGCGAGATCCTCGAATACCTGCATCAACGCTACCCGCGGGCGAGCATACACATGCTGATTTCCGGCTCGGCTCCGCGCCCCACGGACGACAGCCCTTTCGTCAACGAGCACTTCTCCTCCAGGCATGCGGACGCCTTTCGTAACTATAGCCCCGAGAAACGAGCGGCGATTCTACGGGAATTGCGGACCACCAACTACGGCGTCATCGAGCTGAGCTTGCTTGAAAACCTCTACCGCAGCAGTTATCTGGACGAGGTTAAAGGCCGCCAACGTCTCTACATTCATCCCTTTTCGCGTGTGCAGGCGATTCAGGCGGGCGAGGAAAAAGTGCGCCTGACGGTAGACGCAAAATATGGCGCCTCGCCAAGTTCGATGAGCTTCGACGGCGTTGTGCTGAGCACCGGATATGATCGCTCCCTCGATCCTGAAATCTTTGCCGAGGTGCTGCCCCTGTGCAAGAAGGACTCCCAAGGCAGACTCCTTCTTTCACGCCGTCACCGGCTGCAGACCGACCCTGAGATGGGCTGCGGACTCTACGCCCAGGGGCTGGGTGAGTCCTCCTTTGGCATCGGCGAGACGCTGATGTCGCTGTTGCCGTTCCGCGCGCGAGAGATCTTCGCGGACATCTGTCGGCGGACGCCAGCCGCCGAGGAGCGTTCGGCGAAGGCCTTATCGGGCGCGTATCCGCCTGAGCGCCACCTGGAGCATTCGAGCGACAAACTCTATGCGGTGATGGAGCGGTTCAGGTTCGCTACGCTGATCTCGGCGCGCAGGGAGGATGAGCCCGTGATAACGCAGGTCCCGCTCATCCTCGACCGCGGCCGCGGAGCCAAGGGAGTCCTCTTCGGGCATATGGACCGCGCCAATCCGCACGTCGAGCTTCTTGAAGGGCGGTGCGTCACGGCCTTGTTTCACGGGCCCAACAGCTACATCTCGCCCCACGTATATGCCACCGACCAACTTCCCACTTGGAACTCGCTCACCGTGCACGTCGAAGGCCTCGCGCGTCTGATCACCGACCGCGAAGAGCTTGTCAAGGGACTCTGCGCCATCGCCGAGCATTCCGATCAGGAGATAGGCGCTTTCCGGCTCAGCCCCGACGATCCCCGAATCGAGACTCTGATCGGGTACATCGTGGGCTTTGAAATCGAGATTGACGAAATCCTCGGCCGTTTCAAGCTGTCGCAAGACCGCGACGAGGCCGACAGGCGCCGCGCCGCCCTTGCCATGGCGCGGCGGACCGAACTCGGCGAACGCGACATTATCGAGCGGGTGCTCGGCCAGTCCTTGAGGGAGGATGAAGAGCGAAGCGACGGCGAAGTCTTCCAAAACCACCAGGGAGAACGGATCTATGACCGACAACAACAGTAGCGATGACCTCTATTACGTGGTTCGCAACCACGAAGAACAGTACTCCATTTGGCGTTCCGACATGCCTGTCCCGGACGGCTGGGAAACCGTGGGATCGGCAGCTCCCAAAGAGGACTGCCTGGAGCGCATCGGCGAACTTTGGACCGACATGCGCCCCGCCAGCCTGCGCAAGAGCATGGAGGCCGCCGAATCTGCCGGGTGATTCCTCTCCAGGACAGGAAGCCTCAGATGATTGAGCAATTTCTGGCTGAGTTGCGCCAACGGCAAGTCCGAATCTGGGCCGAGGGGGACAGGCTTAGGTACCAAGCTCCGCCAGGCGCCCTCGATGAAAGCTGCAGGAGGCGGCTTCGAAAGCATCGCGAGCAGCTTCTCGAACGTCTGGGATCGGCCCTCCGCTCACTGCCGCAAGCCGTTCCCAGGGCCGACCGTAGCCATACGCTCCCGCTTTCCTCAGGACAGCAGCGGATGTGGGCGCAGTGGAAACTGGCGCCCCTCAGTCCGGCTTACAACATTGCATTCACGCTCAAGCTGGAGGGTCCTCTGAGAGTGTCCTCGATGGTGGGCGCCTTGAGCCGGGTCCGACGCCGGCAAGAAGTCCTGCAGACCTATTTCGTGGAGACGCCGGACGGTCCGATGCAGGTCGTCGATAGGGCCCCTTGCAATCTGCCTGCTGAGGAGGTCGCAGATGAAGCCGCTGCCTGGAGGCTGATGAGCGAGGATGCCTCAAAGCCCTTCAACCTGGCTCAGCGCGCCCCATTTCAAGCACGTCTGTTTCGGCAGAACGATCAGCTTCATTGGCTTTTCGTCAAGCTGCACCACATCGTGGCGGACGTCTCTTCGGTTTCCATATTTCTGCGCGAATTGGCCGCATTCTACCAAGCACCAGAAGCTTCCCTGCCCGAACCGGCACTGAGTTACGCCGACTTCGCGGTGTGGGAGCAAGGCCACTTGAAGGGGGCTCGCAAGGAGAAGCTCCTGGCCTATTGGAGGCAAAAGCTCAGCGGACAATGGACCCCCGTGAGACTGCCTTTCGCTGCTTTTTGCGCTCCCCCGGAAGAAGTTCGTGGCGAACGGGTGTCTTTTCACATCTCAAAGCAACTCGGCGCCGGCCTGGCCGAGGTCGGCCGGAGCCTGCAGGCGACGCGGTTCATGCTCCTGGTCAGCGCTTTCCGCATTCTGCTCCTTCGATACACTGAACTGACCGACGTGTTAATCGGCACGCCCGTCATCCGCCGGACTTTGCCCGGAACCGAAGCCCTGATGGGCTACTTCGGCAATACAATCGTGCTGCGCAATCCGCTCAGGCCTTCAGATACCTGGCAGGACGTGCTGGCGGGCGAGCGTGCCGCGGCGCTGGAAGCCTTCGAGCATCAGGACCTGCCCATCGAGACTCTGGCTGAAGAACTCGCCCGGCAAAACCCGCCGCGTAGCGGACCCCTCTTTCAAGTCATGCTTTCCTTCACCGAAGCCTCCTCGCAGGGATATGAGTTCCGCGGACTGCGGGCCGACTTGAGAGAAGTCGAAACTCAAACCGCCAAGTTCGACCTCCTGCTTTCGCTGCAGGAAAGCGAAGCCGGACTGAACGGCATCTTCGAATATCCTCATCACCTTTTTGATCGCAGGGCGGTCCGACGCATGGCCGGCCACTTTGAGCTGGTGTTGACGGAAATGGCCCGTAATCCTCACGGATGCATCACAACCGCCCCTCTCCTGACTCCGCCGGAAAGAGACCTGATGCTGTGGCGATGGAGGGACGCTGAAAGCACCCAAGACATCGAGACGAGCTGTCTTCACGAGTTGTTCGAGGCCCGCGTTCGGGAACGGCCAGAGGCTGTGGCTGTCCGCTTTGGGCAGGAGGTCATCTCGTACAGCAGACTCAACGATGAAGCCAACAGACTGGCAGGCCGGCTGTTGGACCGGTCCGTGAGGCCGGGACAGGTGGTGGCCCTGTGCATGCGGCGCACGCCGCGGCTAATCGCCAGCCTTCTCGGCGTCCTTAAGGCGGGCGCCGCTTTCATCTGCATCGAGCCTCACTATCCGCTGCTGAAAATCCAAGCTCTGCTCGACCAGTGCTGCACCCAGGTCCTGGTCGCTGAAGGCGAGGTGGCCGAATCTCTCCCAAGATGGGAGGGAGAGGTGCTGCTGCCGGACGAGGGGGATGCCCCGCCGCTTGATCGCGGATTGCCGGCAGCCCCCGAGAGTCTAGCCTGCATCATGCTCTCCGGGCGAGATTATCTCGGCATTCCGAAGATGGTCATGATCGAGCATCGAAGCGTCACTTCGCTCCTCGACTGGGCCCACGGCTTTTACCCGGCCGAGGATCTTGCCGCAGTGCTCGCCTCCTGCTCGCTTTGCCGCGGCCCCTCACTCTTCGAAATCTTCGTTCCGCTCTGCTCCGGGCACAGTCTGGTGCTGGCCGAGAACGCCCTCTCCCTTCCTTTCCTGCCGGCAAGGGATTCCGTCACGATGGCGAACACGACACCGGGGAGCGTGCGGGTTCTGTTGCGGAAGCACCCTGAGGCCTTGCCCGAGTCCTTGCGGGTGGTCAATCTCTACGGCGAACGCCTCGAAACCGCTCTCGCCGATCAGGTCTGTCAGCAGGCGGCCGGCTCCTTGCGGGTCTACGACCTCTACGGACTTGTCGAGGCCGGGGCCTTTGCCGCCTGCAAGTTGCGGCGGCCCGGGCAAGCGCCGGCCATCGGCCGGCCCATTTCAAACACCCGCTGCTACGTCTTGGATCAGCGCGGCCTTCCCGTTCCGGCCGGAGTGGTGGGCGAACTCTACTTGGCCGGGGCCGGCTTGGCCCGCGGTTATCTTCATCGGCCTCGACAAACCGCTGAAACATTCACCCCTCCGCCTCATGGAGACATTCCAGACAAGCGTCTCTGCCGGACCGGTGACCGAGTGCGCTGTTTGGAGAACGGCGACCTGCAATTCTGGGGACGCGACGACGAGGTGCTGGAGGACGATGGGATGCTCATCGATGGCGCCCAGGTCAGAGCCGCGTTGCTGCATTGCCAAGGCATCGACGACGCATGGATCGTAAGGGATAAGGACTCCGGTGCAGGTCTGAGGGCCTTTGTCACGGCTAGCTACGAAGGTCTTGACCTCAAATCCGTCAGGCGGCTCCTGGCCGTGCTGCTGCCCCAATCGAAGCCTCTCCTCACCATCGGACGTATCGCCGACACTCCGTTGACGGCCCAGGGCAAGGTAGACGTCTCTGGCCTCCAGACAACTGACTCAAGAGGCATAGCCGCCGCCGACCGGTCACCCCGAACTGAAACCGAGCGGCGGCTGTGCGAAATCTGGAAGCAACTCCTCAGCCTGGAGCGGCTCAGCGTTCACGACCATTTCTTCGACTTGGGCGGACATTCATTGATCGGCATCCGCGTTATGGCCCGGATCAACGAGGACCTAGGCGTTGCCTTGCCTCTGCAGGCCATCCTCAAGCATCCGACCGTTTCGGAGCTGGCAGCGGAAGTTGACCGCTCGCGGGGCCTTGCCAAGAGGTTGCCGCCTTTGCGGGCCCGTTCCGCCGCCGCCTCGCCGACGACGCTGGTGCAGCGCCATTTCTGGTCAGTGGATCGGACGGCTGAGAACCCGCACTTTCTCAACATCGCCAGCTCCTTCGCTCTCAGAGGCCCCTTCGACTTGGCCGCGGGCAAGCAGGCTCTGGAAGCACTGTCGCGGCGGCACCCGATTCTCGGCGCCAAGTTCGATCTGCGGGACGGAAGGCTCTGGCAGCAGTGGGACGACGGCACCTGTGTTGAGGCCGCCCTTTTCGATTTCGCACACATTCGCGACGAGCAGGAGAAACGCCTTTTGCTCGAGGCGGCTCAATCAGAGGCTGCCAGGCCCTTTGACCTGGCGAGAGGTCCGTGTGCCCGTTTCATGATCGCCCGTTTGCAGCAAGATCACCATGTCCTGACTTTGGTGGCCCACCACATCGTGGCCGATGAATGGAGCCTGGGCGTGTTAGGGCGGGAATTCGCCGCCGACTATGAGGCCATTGCCAGAGGACTGGATTCGCCCCTTACTCGGCCCTCCCTCACTTTTGGCGATTACGCCTTCTGGGAGAGGGAGTGCCTGGAGCAAGGCCTTTTCGACGGCCAGGTGGCGCAATGGAAAAGCATCCTGGAGCCGCCACTGGAGCGCATGCGCTTTTCTTGGCGTCCGGCGCGGGACGGCTCCGAGGAGGGGGTGGAAAGCTATCCCCTCAAGATCGCACCTGCTCTCTCTATGAAACTGGCAAAAGTGGCCCGTCGCGAGCAGACGTCCCTCTTCGTGGTCTTGCTCTCGGCCTTGAAAAGGCTTCTTCAGCGGCAAGGCGGGAGTTGCGACGTCCGCGTGGCCACCAATCTGGCGTCGCGTCATCAGCGCCCGCTCGAAAACATGGTGGGTCCGCTTACGGATACGCTGGTTCTGCGCACCAGGGTTTCTCCCCGGCAATCGCCCTTGGGAGCGCTGCGCCGGGTGCGCGAGTCGTTCCTGCACGCCTGCGGACATCACGATGTCCCCTTCGAGGAACTGATGCGACGCCTGAGTACGGAGTCCGGAATAGAACGGAGCGCACTGGCTCAGGCCTTCTTCCTTTTCGATGAACAGCCTGCCGAAATGAACGCCTTCGCCGGGCTGACCACCGAGCCGGCGCCGGTTGAGGCCCAGTCCGGCTTTTTCAAGTCGGCGGTGCACGACTACGACCTCATTCTCTACCTGGCAATGTCCGACAGCGGCTTGAGCGGGCAACTGACGCTTAAGGGCAGGCTCGGCTCGGGCACGGCGGCCGGGGCTTTGTTGGGAAGGTACAACGCATTACTTGAGGAGATCGTCGAACATGCTTTTGCAAGATGAATGGCCAGCCTCGAAGAAAAAGGCCTCCGGCTTCGTCCATGAATGGGTCAGGCATCAATCGGAAGTGCATCCCGAGCGGGCAGCCATCGTCGATAAGAACGGGCGCCCCATCAGTTATGGAAGGCTGATGCAACGCTCAAGCCGTCTCAGGGGGCAGTTGCTGGGGCTCGGTGTGGGGCCCGACAGGCCCGTGGCAGTTCTCATGAGCCGCTCGCCCCAACTGTTCGTCGCCATGCTGGCGGTTCTTGGAGCCGGCGGAGTTTATGCGCCCATCGACCCCTCTCTGCCCAGGAAGCGCATCGCCGCCATGCTCGAGAACTTGCATCCGGCCGCGATCGTGGCGGACGAGGATGCTTCGGGCTGGGATCTCCCCGCCCTTGTCGTCGGCAGCGGCGAGGACGCCGCACCGCTGCTGAATGCACGCTTTCCCCGCCCGTTCCTGCGTCCCCGGCATCTGGCCTACGTCCTCTACACTTCCGGTTCCACTGGTCCGCCCAAGGGAGTGGGCATGAGCCACCGTGGCCTGACCCGTCTGATTCGGTGGCAGATCGCCCAAGGACCTCCAGGACTCGCCACCCTGCAGTTCACCTCCTTGGGTTTTGACGTGACTTTTCAGGAGGTTTTTTCCGCCTTGTGCACGGGTGGCGCTTTGTTTCTGCTCCCCGATGAAGTGCGGCGGGACCCTGAGCGGCTGCTCTACCAATTGAAGGAAAAGTCAATTCAAAGACTGTTCCTGCCTTACGTCGCTCTGCAACAGTTGGCCAAGGCCTCGCAACGGCTTGGCCTTGTGCCGGATTCTTTGCGCCACGTCATCACCGCCGGCGAGCGCCTCATCATCACCAAACCCATTGCCCGCTTCTTTCAGGCTTTGCCGGAATGCCGCTTCGACAATCACTACGGCCCCACAGAAGCCCATCTGGTGACCAGCTACACCTTGGCTGGGAAACCTTCCGCCTGGCCGCCGCTGCCGCCGATCGGCAGCCCGGTGGACGATGTGGCGCTCTACAACCTGGACCCCAATCTGGTTCCGGTGAAACCCGGTCAAACCGGTGAGCTGTTCGTGGGCGGTGAGGGCGTGGGACGAGGCTATCTGGAGGCGCCGGCTGAAACCGCGCGGCGCTTCCTGCCTGATCCCTTCAGCGAGGGGCAGGGCGCGCGCATGTACCGCACGGGGGACTTGGCGCGGGTCGACACGAAAGGGCTTTTCCATTTTCTGGGACGCTCGGACGCCCAGGTCAAGATCAATGGATTCCGCGTCGAGCCTGCCGAGGTTGAAAAGGCCCTCACCGACCATCCCGCGGTAGGCGAAGCGGCGGTGCTGGCCCGCCCGTTGGCTGAGGACGTTTCCGCCCTGGTAGCTTTCCTTGTCGTCCACGGCGAGCGGGTGAGCGACGTCGAAGTGCTGGGGCATTTGCGCTCCCTGCTGCCAAGCTACATGATCCCGGCGCGTCTGGTCCAACTTGAGGCGTTGCCTCAGACCAGCAGCGGCAAGATCGACCGTCTGGCCTTGCAGGAACTCGAACTGCCCCCGATGGACGGCGACGTCAGCACGGGCGACTCTCTGGCCGAGGCCATCAGGCGAATCTGGGAGCGGATTCTGGGTCATGACCAACTCGCTCTGGACGACGATTTCTTCGATGTTGGCGGGGATTCCCTTCTGGCTGCCTGGGCCGTGACGGAAATCGGTCAGTTGGTGGGCAGCGAGATCGAGCTGTCTTTTCTCCTCCACAACAGCACCGTTGCTGAGCTCGCAAGGGCACTGGATACCCGTGAATTTCGGCGCGAGGGCTTGGAGCTGAGGTCGGAAGTCGTCACCATCCGTCCCGGCCCGCCCAAACGGCCTCTCTTGTTCGTCCATCCGCTGGGAGGCGAGCTCTTGGCCTATCGCGAACTGGCCCATGCGATCAGATCTCCCTTTCGCATCCTGGGGCTGCGCTGGCATTGCGGGGAGCAAGGCGATCCAGCCTGCATGGGTTCGATTGAGGAGATGGCCAAAGTCCACTTCACGCAACTCCGCGCCGTTCAACCCCGAGGACCCTACCGGCTGGCCGGATGGTCCTTCGGCGGGGTGCTGGCCTTCGAACTGGCCCGCCAACTGACCGGCTGCGGCGAGCGGGTCGATTTTCTAGGCCTCATCGACGCCAACCCTTTGCGCGATCCCATCACCGGACTCAGGATCGCAGAGAGCCCTCACCTGGATCTGCTCACCGAGGCGCTGCAAAAGATCGAGACCGGGACTGTTGACGCGGGGGATGGAAAAAACGGCCTGTCCCGGTTTTTCGCCGATCCCGCTTGGAACGGGCTGCTGGGTAATAATATCCCGCAAGGTCTGCAGGCGGCCCATCTGAAGAAGAACCTTCGTGTCGCCCGCGACAGCATGGGGGCCGCCATGAAGTATCGTCCCCTCCCCTTTGACGGCGCCGTCGACCTGTTTCAGCCTACGGGTTCATCGCAGGCGGTCCAGGACTCGCTGGCCGTCGAGCTGCACAAGATCGTCCTGGGCCCCATGCGCATTCACGCTGTGCCCGGCGACCACTGCAGCATCCTTCGCCAGCCTCTGGCGGCCTCGACGGCGCGCGCCCTGGACGAAGCCCTCAGCTCCATCCGCTCAGGTTGACGAGGAGACAGGGCAGAAGGAGAGATCGAGAACGACGGGAGATACGGGAGCGCAACGAGGCGGGACGTAGCGGATGGCTATCGTCGTCTGGCCTTTCATGCAGATAGCCGAGCCAGTGGCCTTGCCCTGGAGAGCAGAGGCCGGGCTGCCGCCTTCGAGGCGGACTCGGCCTGCATTCCACTGACGAGGATGAAAAAGATGATCGACTTCGAATCGGAAAGGGAGACCTTCAACCAACAGGGCTTCATCGGCCCCTTCAAACTGTGGGAGCCCGAGGCCATGAAGGTATGGTGGAAGGAGCAGCGGGCGGCGCTTCTCAACCCTGAGAACACCAAGCGGGCCGCTTTCGACAACCCGCTTAACTACGACCGCCACCTCGACATCCCGGGCTTGAGCAGGATCATCTCCGAGCCGGCCATCGTGCGGCGCTTTCAGTCCTTGATCGGCCCCGACGTGCTCTGCTGGCGCACAGAGTTCTTTCCCAAGAATCCGGGAGATGCCGGGACTGGTTGGCACCAGGTCGAAACCTACGCCATTGGCGAAGCCACCGAGGGGATGCTGAAGGCGACTACCCATTCCAACGGCGTCCCCATGGAGCTGACCGCCTGGGTGGCCTTCACCGAGGCCACCAAAGAGAACGGATGTCTGAGATTCCTGCCCGGCAGCCACCGCACCTGGTACTACGACGAGAAGCGCAGGCTGAACTGGGACGACACTCGGATCGAGAATACGTTTTTCGGCTACAGCTACGACGACGCCAAGCTCGACAAGACTTGGAATCCCGACGAGAAAGACATCGCCTACGCCGAGATGAAACCGGGAGAGTTCGTGATCTTTACCGCGCGCTGCGTTCACGGCTCGAATCCCAATACCAGCCGCAAGCAGAGGATGGGCTTCTCGATCCGGGTCATTCCAACCCACGTGAAAGTGTATGAGGGCATGACCGAGTTCGACGAGTTCGGGCATCACTTTGATCTCTCCCGCCACGGGTGCGTCCTGGTGGGCGGCAAGGATGTCTACGGTCACAACCGGGTCAAGAGCGCAAATGTCTGGGGCGAGCCTTTTACCTCCGTTGCCTGAAAGGAAGTCGCGATGCGTACACAAAGAGTCGGACGGTTGGAAATCGATTGGACCAAGGCCGATGCGGAGATTGAAAAAAGCGCCCGCCTCGCTTTCTCCGACGCTTACAGCGAATACCTGTGCGGCGGTCCTTGGAAAAGTTGCATGCTCTGGGCGGCCGGAGGCGACCGGGGCGACGGCCTGGTCACCAACTATGACTTCACGCAGCGCCCGGCGATTACCGAATACGGTCGACAACTGCCTTATCTTTCCGGGCTTGTTGAGCGGTACTTCAATCTCGATTTCCTCAACTTCGCGCGGCTGGCGGTCATATCCAACAGCGTGATCATTCCCCACAGGGATCTGCTGGAATTGGGAGAAATTCCCGAAAAGAAGCGCAACGCCCATCGCCTTCACCTGCCGCTTCTGACCAACGAGCATTGTTTCTTCATGGAGGAGAACACGGTTTACCGGATGCGGGCCGGCGAGGCCTGGTTCTTCGACGCTTCCTGCCCTCACAGCGCGGCTTCCTTTTCCCAGGACAAGCGGGTTCATCTCATGCTCGACTTCTCGGATGTGGATGACGGCCGCAAGCTGCTGCGCTTCATGCCGGAGAAAGAGGCAGGCATTCCGACCGACAGCATTTGCACCCGCCGTCCCATGAGCAGCCGGGAGCATGATTCCCTGCTGACGCTTTCAGGCGTCATTGACTTGGACAACTACCGGGACATATTCGCCGTCCTCATCAAAAGGCACTATCGCCGAGATGGCGGCGACAACTTCATTTGGAAGACGTTTCTCAAGATCGCGAAGGCCAGCGGAAACCGGGATCTCTACCAAAAGGCCTGCGAGTTGCACCGCTACTTCTTGATTGAACGGGCCGCTTGAGGAGCCCTGAAAGGAGACTTGAAGGAAAATGGAAAGCAAGCACAACTCTCACACCTTGACGAACCGTTTGGAGGAGAACTCCGTGCGCCGCCGTTTCGTCGGCCACGACTTCTTCCGGCGCGTGGCCGAGGCGCCGCTGGCGGTCGACAAGGCCGCTGTGATCGTGGGGCAGTGGTGGCATCCGCTGCATTACTTCCCCACCTTCCTGGCTCGCTGCATCGCGGTGCTTCCCGATATCGAATCGAAGAGCGCCATCTCGCGGATACTCGCTCAAGAGGCGGGCGGAGGAAATGTCGGCCGGGCTCACGAAGTGGTCTACATTCACACCATGGAGCGGGCCGGATTCAGCCGCCGGCAAATCACCGGACAAGCTCCCTTTCGGGAGACGGCGGCGCTGGTGGAGGGCTATCGACGGGGTTCTCGCGACCGCTGTTCAGCCCTCGGGTCCATCTTCGCCACCGAAGTGACGGATCTTTTGATGGTCTCGGCCATCGGCAAGGCGGTCGCGGGCGCGACCGGGGTCACCGACCTGGAATGGGTGGAGATTCATGTCGAGCAGGAACCTGATCACGTCGAGGAAGCCAACCACACGATGATGCACGACTTCAGCGCGGCCGAGGAGGGTCTGGTCCTGGAGAGCGCAGAAGAGATGTGGCGGTTGTGGGAGGGATTTTTCAACCGTCTCGGCAAGGAGATTTCCGCGTCTTCTCATGGGCGCCACAAGATTCCTGCCTAAGCGGAGGCTGAGAATGTCTGACGCAATCGATGTGCGGGAGTCGTTCCTGCGCTTCCCGGCTTGGACGCAGCATTTCTGGACTTGGTTCACCGGCAAGGCGTTGCCCCGCCAGCAGCCGCTGATCCGTCATACCTGGTTCAGCTACCTGGTCCTCATATTAGCGATCTACTTTGCAGGACTGTCGCTCTCGGTAGTGGCGGTTTCGCTCCGCTTTCAGTTTTGGTACCTGGCCCTGCTGGCAGGTTGGATTCTAACTCTGTCGGCAGCCCGCAGCATGATACTGGTCATCGCTCACCAGTGCATTCACAAGCGGTTTTCAGGAAACGGAAAACGCGACAACCTTGTGGGCGAGATGGTCACGGTGCTCACCTTCTATCAGGATGCCGACACCTTTCGCGTCGAGCACTTTCACTCCCATCATCGGGAAGCCGTCTTCGCTACCCACGAGGATCCTCCGGTGCAGGTTCTGCTGGGTCTCGGATTCCGGCCCGGCATGACCAGGCGGCGGCTTTGGCTGCAGGCTCTTCTGGTGTTCTTTTCTCCCGCCTTCTACCTACGCGGATTCGTCGACCGGCTGTGGTGCAATCTGGTCAAGGGGACCTGGAGGCGGGTCGGCTTCCTTTCCTGGGCCGCCTTCTGGCTCTCGCTGCCGATCTGGCTTCCCCACGGCGGGACGGTCTTGCTGCTGGCTTTCTTGATTCCGGTCATCCTGCTGGCGCAACTGAGCGCCCTGCTCGACAAGCTGGGGGAGCATGCCTGGCTGACCCAGCGCGATCCCAGGCATGGCACCCGCTACTATCACGTGGCCGCGACCTGGGGACGGTTCTGCGGACGCGCCGTGCCCTCGGCCTCCCCGTGGAAGCCGAGGGGCCTGGCTTCCTGGCTGGCCTGGAGCGCCTCCATGTTGTTTTATCATCTGCCCTCGCGGCTTCTGGTGGTGGTCGGCGACCTGCCCAACCACGATTTCCATCATCGTTATCCGGCCACTCCCGACTGGATGATTGCGGCTTATGGCAGACAGCGTGACATCGACAACGGTCTGAACGGGGGGCCGCCCTATTCCGAAGTCTGGGGATTGGGCCAGGCTATCGACCGGATGTTCCTGGGAATGAGCCAAGCGGATGCCCACCAGCCGGGGCGGGCTCGCGCGGAAGCGATTCTTCATGCAAGCCTGGATAGCTGAAACCTTCGCCGACCAACGTTTCGCGGGTAATGACGCGGCAGTGGTCGCGGCCGAGAGTTTTCCTGCCACCCGGCGGATGCAATCGATTGCCTTGGGCCTGGGCCTGCCCACTACGGCCTTCCTGGTCGGGGACGGCGGCAACTATCGCATTCGTTGGTTCACCCCCCGCAAAGAGCTGAACCTGTGCGGCCACGCCACTATCGCAAGCGCCTGCTACTTGTACGAGGTGGCGGGGGTGAGACGCTCTTCCAAATTATGCTTCCGCACCTGCAGCGGTCCCCTCTACGCCCGGCTCAGAGACGGCTTCATCTCGCTCGACCTGCCTCGGCTTGAGGTGGCTGCCTGTCCTCCTCCCCAGGGGTTGAGAGAGGCCCTGGGCGTCGAGATGGTCCAATGCGCCCGGTCGATCGACGACATCGTGATCGAATTGCACAACGAGGAGGCGGTGGCATCCCTTCGGCCGGACTTCGCTGCACTGGCCCAGATCGAATGCCGCGGCCACGTCGTCACCGCCAGGGCCGGCGCCCAGGATGCAGACTTCGTCTCGCGGTCGTTCTTTCCCGCCTTGGGGGTCGACGAAGACCAGGTTTGCGTCTCAGCCCATTGCAAGCTGGGGCCCTACTGGGGCGAACGGCTGCACAAGAGCCGGCTGGCCGCACTTCAGTTGTCGCCGAGGGGAGGCCGGCTGCTGGTCGAACTCGCCGGTCAACGCGTCAAGGTCGCAGGGCAGGCCCGCATCCGCGAGCGGGTTTCCGTTAGTGTTGGTGCGGCCCTCTGCGGAGGGCGCCATGGCTAGCCCCGGTTGTCCCGTCAACTGCCACAACGAGTGGGATCTTCTTGAAGAGGTCATTGTCGGCGTGGTGGACGGAGCCAGGTTTCCGCCCTGGCACGTTTCTGTCCGGGCGCCGCTTCCTCACCATCAGCGCGCGCTTTTCCGCGCCCGCTCCGGCAGGCCCTTTCCGGCCGAGCGAGTAGCTGCCGCCAAGAGGGATCTGGAAGAATTGGTCCACATTCTGCGCGCGGAAGGAGTCAATGTGCGCCGCCCCGAGCCGCAGGCCCTTCACCGTACCTATGGGGCCCCCGGCTGGACCAGCACGGGACTCTACGACGCCATGCCCCGGGACGTGTTGCTGGTGCTGGGCAACGAGATTCTGGAATGTCCTCTGGCCTGGCGCTCGCGCTACTATGGAACCTCCGCCTTCAGGCCTCTTCTCAAGGAGTATTTTTGCCGCGGGGCCGGATGGACAGCCGCACCCAAGCCCGAACTGCGGGACGAACTCTACGATGAGGGCTGGGAGGAGCCACAAGAGGACGAGCCGCCGCGCTACGTCATCAACGAATTCGAACCGACTTTCGAAGCGGCTGACTTCATCCGCTGCGGATGCGACATCATCGCGCAGAAAAGCAACGTCACCAACGATTTCGGCATCGAGTGGCTTCGCCGTCACCTTGACGGCAAGTACCGGCTTCACGTCTTCGAGTTCAATGACACTCACCCCATGCACATCGACGCCACCCTGATGCCGTTGTCTCCCGGCAAGCTGCTCATTAACCCCGAGCGCGTGCCGCAAGTGCCCTCCATCTTCAAGGGATGGGACGTCTTGCGCGCTCCGCGGCCGGTGTTTCCCCGCACTCATCCTCTTTACATGTCGAGCGGATGGATCAATATGAACGTCCTCATGCTCGACCAGGAGCGGGTGATTGTTGAACGCAGCGATGAACCGATGATCAAGGCCCTGACGGATTGGGGATTCAAGCCCGTCCTCTGCAATTTCCGAGATTTCAACAGCTTCGGCGGATCGTTCCACTGCGCCACCCTGGACGTGCGCCGCCGTGGAGAGCTGCAGTCTTACCTGGCATCATAGGCTTCTGGTGAAGAAAAAACTCATACTGCGCGAAATAGACGAAGACGATCTTCCCGTCTTCTTCCTGCAGCAGCGCGATCCCGACGCCAGACATATGGCCGCCTTCGTCCCCAAGTCGCCACATGACGAGGAGGCCTTCATGAAACGCTGGAAGAAGATCTTGGCCGACGATTCGGTGATCAAGAGAACCATCGACGTGGACGGCGAGGTGATCGGAATGATCTCCTGCTTTGAACGCGAGGGAACTCCCGAGGTGACCTACTGGCTGGGTAAAGAGCACTGGGGTAAAGGCTTCGCCACCCGCGCCTTGAAGCTCTTGCTGGACTTGGTCCCGAAGCGGCCCTTGTATGCCCGTACCGCCAAAGACAACCGGGCTTCCGTCCGGGTCCTTGAAAAGGGAGGCTTTTCCCTGGCAGGAGAGGAAAAGGCCTTCGCCAACGCCCGCGACAAAGAAATCGACGAATGGATCTACAAGCTCGAGCCGGACCGAGACTGAACCTTCTTCCTCAGCCTCCTTTTTCATTCGTCCTTGCGGGAACGGCGCTTGATACGTGCCGGCAACGAAACGAGACCAGTCCGCCGCTAACATTCTTCCCGGTTCTGAGAATTCTTCAAGGTTAGCCGAGACTTAGTGGAGAGAAGTATCGTGATGAGGCTATGCAGGTTTACGCCGCGAGACGCCATTCTGGCGGGGCTCAGCGTCGCCCATCTGACATTGACCTTGACGCTTGCCCTGACCTGGAGGGACGGCTCCGCTGTCACCCGTTTTGCAGGCTTGCCCGTGGTGGTGCTGATGACCGTCTACAACATCATCGTCATCTCTCATGTCTTCACCCACCAGGCTTGGTTCCGGTCCCCTTTTCTCAACCGGTTGGTTTCCATGCTCAATTCCCTCAACATCGCTCAGTCGGTGAAGGCGTATGAGCTTTTTCACGTGCGCAACCACCATCGCTACCACAACGACCGCAAAAGGGCGGACGGCACTACCGGGGACTTCTCTTCGACTTTTCGCGACGGCGAGGGAGACGACCACGCAGGGCTGCTGCGATACGCATTTTGGGGAGCCGCGACGACGCTCTTAGGCGTGGGCCGGGCTCTGCTCTCGGTCTTGCGGCTGTGGCGTGTGGGCGGACGCGAGTCGGAACTCCGCTCGCTGCTGTCGCGGAATCCTCTTAAGAGGCGTGCCGAACAACGCCAGATCCAGCTCGATAGGATGGCTCTGAGCGTCGGCATCGTCCTCTTTCTGGCCCTTGACTGGCAATGGGCGGTCTTTGTTTACCTGCCGGCTCTCTACCTGTCTTTCGCTCTCGTCAACGTGCAAAACTATTACGAGCATTACGGCGCCTCGCCGGAAGACCGTTATGCCAACTCGGTAAGCTACTATGGCCGACTTTATAATCTTCTGACTTTCAACGACGGCTATCACCAGGAACATCATCTAAGCCCCCAGGCTCACTGGAGCCGCCTTCCCCAGATCCGCGCCGGTGGGCTTAGCCAGGCCCAAGGCAAACACCACTTGGTCTCGCCGGTACCGGCTTTGCTCGGGTTCCTTCACCGCGGGCGGGCAGTCCGGTGGCGTGAGAGGCCGGCTGTCAGGCAAGTCAGGAGGGGGGCATGAGCTCGGCTCAAGGGAAGGCTCAGCCGGCCAGGCGACATCGTTTCTCGAAGGAGATCCTGAAAGCCGTCAGGTCTCATTCCCGATTAGACAATTGGCACGGCCCGCTGGAAATCGCCGAGCACTGGCTCGTCATCGGCTTCTGGATTTGGATTTCCCTCTATGCCTGGCGCGTGCTGCATCCCGCCGTTGCCTTGCTTGTCTTCCTGCCGGCGGTCTTCTTTATCGGAGGGCGGCAGCGGGCGCTGGCGGGGGTGCTCCATCAAGCCTGTCACGGCACGCTGATGTCGAACAAGACTCTGGGGCGCCTGCTGGGGACGCTTCTGGGTGGATATCCCGTACTTCAGAGCTACACGGGGTATTGGGCGTCTCACCTGCGCGATCACCACGGCCGCTTGGGCGATCCCCGCCGCGATCCCGACTACCAGCAGTACCAGCGCTACGGATTGTGCGGCCACAACCTCGAGCGGGGAGCCTTGCGCCGCCATCTGCGCTCCATCGCCGGCCCGCGCACCACGCTTTCCTATATCTCCCATCTCCTGCGCTACAGGATTTGGAACCCTGAGGAGCGGCGCCGCGAGTCTCTGATAAGGCTCCTCTTCTTCGCCGCCGCCATAGTCCTGGCCGTATTCGGAGGCTGGCTGGACATTCTCGCCGCCTATTGGTTGCTGCCGCTGATCACCACCCAGGTCTGGATCGGGATGCTGGCGGAACTGATGGAACACTATCCGCTGGTCGAATCGGCCAATCCGCGGCTCGACCTGTACATGTCCTGGAACCGCGATTCAAACTGGTTTGAGAGGTTCATCCTGGGCGAGAAGAAGGGCGAGGGCTTTCACTTGGTCCACCACCTTTTCCCTTACGTTCCCTTATGGAGGCTGGAAGAGGTGGACCGCGTGCTGGCGCGGGATCCAGTCTACGCCTCACTGCCACGGCTGGAAGGGGCGTTGCAGGCTTTGGGGAGCATCTCACAGGCCTTGCCGGCGCGGAGGCAATCATGAGCCGTTGGAGTTTCCATGGCGGCAGCGATCAGTATGGCGAATATGTCGAATTCAATGTAGGCCGTGCTCTGGCGCGGATGCGGTTGGTGAAACCCGGTCGGTTCATGATGGGTTCGCCCGATTCTGAGCCGGGACGCATGGCTCACGAAGTGCTGCACCCGGTAACCATCACCAAGCCCTTCTTCCTGTCGGATACTGCCTGTACCCAACTGCTTTGGCAGGAAGTGATGGGATCAAACCCCTCCTGGTCGAAGGCCGAAAACAAGCCCGTCGAGCAACTGAGCTGGAACGACACCCAGGAGTTCGCACGGACCATCAACCGGGGCCTCGACGGCTGGAGGTTTCGGCTGCCCACCGAAGCGGAATGGGAGTATGCCTGCCGAGCAGGCACTCAGACTCCCTTTTCCTTCGGAGAGAACATTACCACCGACCAAGTCAACTACAACGGCAACTTCCCTTACCCGGGCGGAGAGAAGGGGATCTACCGAGATGAAACCGTCGAGGTCAGGTCTCTGCCTCCCAATGCCTGGGGCTTTTTCGAAATGCACGGCAATGCCTGGGAGTGGATCCAAGACATCTATCAGGAAGACCTAGGCACCGCACCCGCGGTCGACCCCCAAGGTGCCCCGGAGGGCGAGTTCAAGGTCATGCGCGGCGCCTGCTGGGTCGACCCGGCCGAGACTACCCGTTCGGCCGATCGCGACATCGGCAAGACGATGCTGCGCTTCCCTTTCTTGAGCGTCCGTTTCGCGGCCGACCCTGTTCCATTCAATGGAGGTTGAAGACTGATGAGCAAATCATGTGACCGGAGGGCCTTCTTAAAACTCGTCGGCGCCGGCGCCGGCGGGGCCATGCTGTCGTCCTGCGGAAACAGCGGCGATTCGGGTCCTGCTGCGCAGAGTCCCGGCCAAGTGCTGGGTGTCCGCGACGTCGGCGTTCTGAGCGACATCGAAAAGAGGAAGCTGCGGGTCGGCTTCATCCCCATCACCTGCGCGACTCCCTTCATTATGGCCAAGCCGCAGGGCTTCTATGCCAAGCATGGCCTCGACGTGAGCCTCGTCAAGTTCTCCGGCTACGCCGAGATCAGGGACTCTCTCATCGCAGGCGAAATCGATGCCAGCCATATGCTCTCGCCCATGCCTCTGGCCATCACCCATGGGGTGGGATCGGCCGCCGTGCCGACCCGTCTTGCCGTAATCGGCAACGTGAACGGCTGTGCCATCACGATGGCCAAGCGGCACCGGGATATGCCTGCCACCGCCGAGGGGTTTCGGGGCAAGGTGTTGGCGGTGGCCTTCGAATACTCGATGCCCAACTACCAGCTGCGCAACTACCTGGCCGGTCTAGGCCTTGATCCAGACAACGACGTCGACATCCGCGTCATGCGTCCGCCCGACATGCTGGCCAATCTCATTTCGGGCAATATCGACGGTTTTCTGGGGCCCGATCCTCCCAATCAGAGGGCGGTCTACGAGGGCGCCGGATTCCTGCACAAGCTGACGGTCGACCTCTGGGAAGGACATCCCTGTTGCGGATTCGCCGTGCTTGACGATTTCGCCGTCTCCTATCCGAATACTTACAGGGCCTTGTTACGGGCTGTCAGCGACGCCGCTTTGTGGGCTCACGAGCCGACACACCGCGCCGACATCGCCGCCGTCCTTGCGCCCTCCGAGTACCTGAATCAGCCCGAATCAGTGGTAAGGGCCGTGCTTACGGGGCAATTTGAAGACGGCTTGGGCGCGACCCGCTCGGTTCCCAACCGCATCGACTTCGATCCCTATCCGTGGCAGAGCTTCGGCGTCTGGATGGCCACCCAGATGGTGCGTTGGGGATACGTGCCCAAAGAGCGTCTCGAGACCCCCGCCGATTTCGAAGCCTATGTGAGGCCGGTCTTCGATACCTCGGCTTCGCGGGAGGCTCTGCAAGCCTTGGGAGCGACTGCGCCCAGCGAGGTCTTCAAACCGGTGATGATCGAGGGACGCCCCTTTGACGCCCGCGACCCGCTCTCCTGGACGGAAAGGACGCTCACGTGAAGAAACGCAGCTCGGGGGCGATCCGGAGGGCGCGTTTTCATACCCTCCTGACCGACCTGGAAAGATGGCCGGGTTCGATCCTGCAGCGGAAGCAGGTTCGGTCCTTTGCCCTCTTTCTGGTGATTCTCGCTGCCTTCCTGGTGGCTTGGGATCTGGCCGTCCGCTTTCGGCTGGTGCTGACTCTGGCCCCTTCCCCCTATCAGGTCTGGCAACAAGCTGTCGAAATCTTCTCGCAGCCGTTCTTCAGACGGGGCGTGAATCATGTCGGAATCGGCTGGCACCTGCTGGCTTCACTCCGCAGGGTCGCCATCGGGTTCCTGCTGGCGGCGGCGACGGCGGTGCCGCTGGGGTTTCTCATCGGCAGGTCCCCCACCCTGGCCCGGGCTGTGGATCCCTTTGTCCAGGTGCTCAAGCCCGTTTCGCCCCTGGTCTGGCTCCCCATCGGTCTGGCCCTGCTGGGCAAGTCCGAACCGACCTCGGTATTCGTCATTTTCATGTCTTCGCTGTGGCCGTTGCTGCTGAATACGGTTGCGGGAGTGCGCTCGGTTCCCGCCCAATACTGCGATTTGGCCCGAACCCTTGGCGCCAAGCGCTCCACCGTGTTGCGCCGGATCGTGCTTCCCTCGGCTTTGCCCGGAATCGTAACCGGTCTGCGCATCTCGCTGGGCATCGCCTGGCTGGTGATCGTGGCCGCCGAGATGCTGGTCGGAGGGCGCGGCATCGGATATTTTGTCTGGAACGAGTGGAACAACCTCAACGTAGCCAGCATCGTGGTCGCCATCTTGGCGACGGGAGCTACAGGGCTCGTCCTGGACCGCCTCGTGCAGAGGCTGGAAGGGATGGTCAGCTATGAATGACGGCTACCTGGCCCTCTCCGGGATCAGCAAGAGCTTCACCGCCCGCGGAGTCACTACCCAGGTTCTGGACGGGATCGACCTGAGGGTGGCTGATCGAGAGTTCGTTGCGCTGATCGGCTCCTCGGGCTGCGGCAAGTCGACGCTCATTAACATCATCGCCGGACTCTTGACCTTTGACGAGGGATATCTGTCGCTGGGCGGACGCCCCATCAGCGGGCCGGGCGCCGATCGAGGCGTGGTCTTCCAGGACGATGTTCTGCTGCCGTGGCTGACCGCGCTCGATAATCTGTGTTTCGCACTGGACTGCACCATGTCGGCGGCCTCAGTCCGACAGCGGAGGCGGTTAGCGGGCAAGTACTTGAGGCTGGTGGGCCTGGCCGAAGCCTTCGACAAGAAACCCAACCAGCTCTCGGGCGGCATGCGGCAGCGTGTCTGCATCGCACGGGCCTTCGCAATCCAACCCAGAGTCCTTTTGCTGGACGAGCCCTTCGGCGCTTTAGATGCTCTTACCCGCCTGACGCTCCAAGATCAGCTTCTCCAGGTTTGGGAAGCGGAACGCAAGATAGTGGTCATGGTTACCCACGACGTCGATGAGGCCATCAAGCTTTCCGACCGCATCCTGGTCATGAGCGACGGGCCGTCGGCCAAGATCAAGCAGGAGGTCGCCGTCCCCTTCCGGCGGCCGCGTGACATGGGACGGCTGCTTCGTGAGCCCCGCTTTTACGAACTGCGGGCCGCTTTGCTTTCGATGCTGCAAGGGGAGGGCGGATTCAGGCCCGGCAGCCCGGCCGACGGAATCCATTCCAGGATACCCGGTCAGGAGAGGATCGGGGCCGATGCCGCGCTGCTGGCCAGCGCGGCCAGAGCCGGACATTCCTCCAATGACGCATTGGGCTTTGGAGGCGAGATGAGGTACAAAGTTCCTTCTCCCAACTCCGAAGACCAGTCTGAGTAAGACACCTGTCTCGATGCTGATCGGATCAGAAGCTGAAGCGAGATGACGGATGCTACTCGGCCTCGGGATTCCAAGACGACGGTAGATCATGCACAAAGAGGCTTCAATTGCCGAGGAGGAGGCATGAAAAGGAAGTCGGTCAACGCCTCCGCTTTTCGATGCTGGTTGGCCATGATCGTCATATCGCTCTGCATCCGAGGCGTTGTCGCCATTGCCCAGGAGGAACCGGTCACCGAATCGCCCGATAGGATCGGCCCCCCGAAGGAGATGGCTTCAGCCGGCGCTGGGGCGGAGAGCCTCGGCACTCCGGGTCCGCGACCGGTTGCACCCTCGCTGAGCGCCTCCGCCACTCTTCGTGCCCGCTTCGAAATCAAACGCGGAGTCAGGTTCGATGAGGCCCAGGCGGCCGCCGACGAAGATTTTACGCTTTCTCGTTTGCGGCTCCATCTGACCTGGGCTCCCGCCCGCTGGGAGGGCCGCTTGGCGGCTTTTATCGAACTCCAGGACGCGCGCATCTGGGGCGAGGACTTCATCGACGAAAAGGCAGTCCCCAACCTTACCTCCGATCAACTCGACATCCACCAGGCCCATCTGGACGTCGGTTTGGCTCCCGACAGCCGTTTGCCTGCCAAGCTCCGCGTCGGCCGCCAAAAGCTGAACCTGGGCGCACAGAGACTGGTCGCATCGCTGGAATGGGCCAATACCGCCCGTGTTTGGGACGGAGCCCGGCTTACCCTTGGCGACCCGCAAAGGCGTGGAGTCGATTTCTTTGCGACCCGTCTGGTTCCTGTCAGGCCGGACGCCTTCAATGACCATGCGCCGACCGGCAGCCGAATGTTCGACAGCCAGCTTCACGGCGTCTACTTTACGGACAAGACCTTGATCCGGGACGCTCAGCTCGAGGCCTATTGGCTGATGCGCTTTCAAGGCGCCGCCGGCGACAACGTCCATACTTTTGGCCTGCGTGCCGCATGCCTTCGCCCTCAATGGGATGCCGATATGGAGGTCGCCCGCCAGTTCGGCACCTTCGGCGGCCAGGAGCACAGGGCCATGATGCTGCATGTGGGAATCGGACATACGCTCAAGGCCGTGCCCAATTCTCACATCGGGGCGGCTTACAATTTCGGAAGCGGAGACCGCAACGCCTCTGACGCCCGCCACGAGACCTTCGACAACCTCTTTCCCCTCAACCACGCCTATTACGGCCACATGGACTTTTTCGCGCTTCAGAATCTTCACAATGCGGAACTCGTCTTCAAGACCCGTCTTTCACGCCGGGTTTCTCTGCGGGCGGCTTACCAGCGGTTCTACTTGGCTCAGGAGGATTCCGATGCCTGGTACGATGCCGGCGGCCGCGTCTTTCAACAGCCGGCTGGCGACCTCTCTCCAGACGCAGGGAGCGAAATCGACCTCACGCTCAGCTTCGATGTGAGTCGCTTCAAACTGGTGGTCGGCCACAGCCGCTTCTTCACCGGACAATATCTGCGCGATGCCGGCACCTCCACCCAAAGCCACTTTTCCTATGCCCAGATGGAAGTCGGCTTCTGAATCCTTTCTGCCTTGCCCGCAACGCCTGCGGACACGGTCCTGCAACGGGCCGGGAGCGGATTGGCGGCTACCGTAATCCCAGTCCCCTAAAGGCGGCTGAACGACCATCGCCGGCAACCGGAAAGCAAGCAGTATGCGAATGCAGAGCATCGTCCGAAATTCTGATTTCCCCGCATCCTACGATCTGGACATGCTGGAGCGTGCCTATTGTCAGGCCCGCTCGCAGGAGGAAAAATGTGAACTGGAACAAGCGATCAAGGAACGAGGCGGGCCTGATCACTTCCACCACCTGGATGCGGCTTGCCTGTTCGTGTCCCGAGTTCAGTCCTCTGCCGACTATGGGAAGGTCCGCAAGGCCCGCGAATTCTTCGCCCGCCATCAGGCGCTCGGGCTTAGTCCCTTTCAACTTCGCGGCTGCAGGACGGTAGAGCAGATGGAAGGGGTCCTCGCCCTGCAAAGCCGGCTTGCCGGCGGCGACCTGGAGGGCTTTTACCAGGGCGGCGTGAGCCTGCTCGGGCTGGGCGGCTGTTCCGTCATCGTCAAACGAGGCATGTGGGAGGTGTTGGGAGGCACGGCGCTGCACCTTCTGGAGGGCGAAGAAGAACTGATCAAGGTCGGCGGCTACTTCAGATGGAAGGAATGCAGGCCCGAAACGACGGTAGTCAGTATTCAAGGCACCCAGGGGACGCAGGCCGCCCAAGGGGCCGTCTGGAAGCGGCTTGGCATCCACCCCGGAAATGCCCTGCTGCTGCTCTACCTGCAAGTGAGCCGGCTGCTGGGACAAAAGAGGGTCCGGATACGCAGCAGCGCCAGCGTTGAATACAACCAGATGCAGGAAGACAGCGATCTCTACCTAATCCCTCGCAATTACTTCCGCCTCAAGGCGGATGCGGAGACGGGACTCTACCAACTCGATGCGGCGCAACGCGACCGCATTCTCGACAAGTTCTCAGGTAAGCACGCCATACTCGCCGATGCCTTCGCCGACTTGTCGGCGCGCCTGTGAAGGCGGCCCTGCTCAGGGGCTTTCTCGCAACGCCCAGGGATATGGCAGGGCAACGATCGGGGACCAACCCGCCATCTATCATTTTTGCAACGTAATGGGGGCCAGTTCGGCCTCCAAGAACAACCCCAAAAAGGAGTAACAAGATGTTAATCGGAAGCCTAACGGACATTGAAGAATTCAGCAGGCTGGAGCAAAGCCGACGCGACAACGCTTTGCAGGCCATGCTGGATGAGTTCAGGGTCAACCCGGTCATCGACAAGGAGGTCCGCGGCAACAAGGTCATCATGCAAGAGCTGGCCAAGGCGGTCAATCGTACGATTGATCCGGCAGCCGATCCTGAAGTCGCCGTCAAGCGTCTGCGGTCCAAACGCTGATGTTCGACCTGAGGATGGAGGGCGATGACCAATGCCGCCCTCCATCCTCTCCGATGCCTCGGGCTGGAGGGCTGCTTCTATGGCGCTGAAACGGGTGACTGAACTCTTTGAACGCAAAGCGGAGGAGTGCCCCGACGCTGCGGCGATCTTCTCCTCAGGCCAAACGGTCACCTACGGGCAACTGAACCGCCGCGCCAACCAACTGGCCCGCCACCTGATCGCAGGCGGTCTGCAGCCGGCAGGCCTGGTAGGACTCCACCTGGAACGGTCGGTGCGGATGTTGGAGGCCCTTTTGGCCATCCTCAAAGCCGGCGGAGCCTACCTGCCTCTCGATCCCGATCATCCCGTCCGGCGGCTTCGTTGGATGCTGGACGACGCCCGGGTCGATTTCCTGCTCACCCGTCAAGACCTCAAGGAGCGGCTGGCGGGGAGCCGCACATTGCGGGTCGTCGATTTGGATGCCGATTGGCCCGCCATCTCGCGGCAGCCGAAAGCCAATCCTCCCGCCTCCGCCTGTCCGGAGGACTTGGTTTACTGCATCTATACCTCGGGTTCCACCGGCCGGCCCAAAGCAGTGGCCGTGGCGGGCCCAAGCTTGCTTAATCACGTCCTCCACATGGCGGAGGTCCTGCGCATCCATCCTCAAGACCGCGTGCTTCAATTCACGTCGATCAGCATCGACGCAGCGCTTGAGGAGATCTTTCCGGCCTGGTCGCGGGGCGCGGCAGTGGTGCTGCCTCCAGCACGCGTCCCCACTGCGGATCAGTTGCAGGACCTGCTGGATGGCGAAAGGGTTTCCGTCCTGAGCTTGCCCAGCGCCTACTGGCATCACTGGGTCGATGCCCTATGCCGAGCGGGCGGCCAGCGTCCGCAAGCTCTGCGGTTGGTCTTCGTCGGGGGCGATAGGCTGTTGACCGAGAAGCTCGTGGGTTGGCGGGAGCTGCCATGGAGCGGCGAGGTCGAATGGATCGCCGATTATGGGCCCACGGAAGCCACCATCAGTTGCGCGATTTTCAGCGGACCGGTAAAGGCCGATGAGCCCTGCGTGCCGATCGGGCGGCCGATCGCCAACGTCGACATCCATATCTTGGGCGCCGACCTGGAACCGGTTCGGCCAGGCGAGACCGGCGAACTCTTCATCAGCGGGAAGGCCTTGGCTCGGGGGTATCTGAACCGCCCCGCCCTGACGGCCGAGCGCTTCCTCCCCGATCCCTTCGCCGGTCGCGGCGCCCGGATGTACCGTAGCGGCGATCGTGGTCATCTTCTCGCCGACGGCAATATTCAGTTCGCCGGACGTGTCGATAATCAGGTGAAAATCCGCGGCCATCGGGTTGAGCTGGACGAAGTTGAGGCCGCCCTTCGGCGCTGTCCGGGAGTGAGGGAGGCGGCCGTCGTGGCCTACCAGGAAGCGCCCGGCGATATGCGCCTGGCCGCTTATGTTGTGGCGCGGAACTTCTCCCGCTCCGACTTGCGGCGCCGCCTCTCCCGGCGCCTTCCGGCGGTCATGGTCCCGTCCGTGCTCATTCCTCTGAAACGGTTGCCGCTCTCGCCGGTCACCGCCAAGTTGGACCGCAGCCGGCTTCCGGCCCCCCAATCAGCCATGAAGGCCAGCTTGGGCAAAGCCTCCGAGTTGGAACTCGTGGTGGCGGACCTGTTCCAGGAGTACGCAGGAGGTTCTCCCGAATCGCTGGAGCAGGGCTTTTTCGCCTGTGGAGGCGATTCCCTGCGGGCCTTGTGCCTGCTGGGACGCATAGCCGAGGTTGCCGTCATCGAGATCAGCTTTGCAGAGTTTCAGCGGTGCCAGTCGGTGCGCTCCCTGGCGGCGCTGCTGCTTGAGCGCTGGAACGGCGACCCGCAGATCCTCGTCGGCAAACTGGGCCGGAACGGGCAGAGGCGCGCCGCCGGGCTGAAGACGGTTCGGCGCGGCCGCCATCCAGCCTCGCGGGGGCAGCAGCGCCTCTGGTTCCTGGACAAGCTGCACGGGAGGGCCCCCGTCTACTCGGTCCCCTTCGGCTACCGCATCCGCGGAGATCTGTCGCTGGACGAGTTAGACCAAGCCCTCACCCGCATCCTGGCTCGCCACGAGTCCTTGCGTACTGCTCTAGTCGAGCATGAGGGCAAATTGTGCCAGGAAATCGCTCCTCCCATGTCCATCTCCTCTCGCCGAGTAAGCGTCTCCTCTTTCCCCAGCGCCCTGGCAGCGGCAGAGGCGGCGGCCAGGGAGCCATTCGACCTCTCGAGGGCTCCTTTGTTCAGATCGCTTTGCATTCAGGTAGCCGAGGATGAGCACCTGCTGTTCCTCAACTTCCACCATTGCGTGTTCGATGCCTGGTCGCTGGGTCTCTTTTGGCGGGAACTCTGCGCTTTTCTTAACGGCCAAGCCCATTTGCCCGAACCCGGATTCCAGTACGGGGACTACGCGGACTGGCAATCGCGCTGGCTGCGAGGAAACCAGGCGGACCGTCAGCGGGAGTTTTGGCGCCGCCAACTGAGCGGGGAACTGCCCTCTCTGCGTCTTAATCGAGACGTCGTCCTGGAGAGAAGCTTCCGGCCCAAGGGGGCGCTGGAAGATGTGCGCGTAGAAGCCGATCTGAGCTTGGCCATAACCCAGTTGGCCCGCCGTTTGGAGACGACCGAATTCACGGTCATGCTGGCCGCCTTTGCGGCGACTTTATTCCGACACTCCCGGCAGGACACTATCGTCGTGGGTGTACCGGCGGCCTGCCGCCCGCTGCCCGAGACCGAGGCCATCATCGGCTATTTCACCAACACGGTGGCGTTGCCCTTTCGCTTTCCCCCCGGGGTCACTTTCCAGGAGCTGGTTGTTCAGACCTCGCGCTTGCTCTCGGAGGGAATGGCAAACCAGCAGCTTCCTTTCGATGTGGTCGTCGATGAGCTTTCGCTGCCGCGCAGAAGGGAAAGCAACCCGGTCTTTCAGGCGATGTTCGTCTTGCAGAGCACCCCGGCCGACCGGGAACTCCGAATCCGGGACTTGGACATCCAAGAAGTCGTCATCCACACGGAGACCGCTAAAGTCGACCTGACCTGCACCCTGCGCCGCGCCGCGGGCGGTTATGAGGGAGAGTTGGAGTACGCCACGCCCCTGCTCAACAAGCCCGCCGCGCGATCCTTGGTCAAGGCACTGAAAACCTTGTTGCACGACGCCGTCCGCCGTCCGCAGGCGCGGCTGGATGAATTGGCCCTGCTTCCCGCCCGGGAACGGCAAGACCTGGCCGCTACAGCCAATGCCCGGTTCCAAGCCTACAGCGGACTCAAGACACTGCACCAGGGCTTCGAGGAGCAGGTCCGGCGCTATCCCGAGGCTGTCGCCATCGAAGCCCGACAAGGCTTCCTCACCTATCGAGAGCTAAACAGTCGCGCCAACCGTCTGGCGCGGGTCCTGATCGAGGCCGGCGCCGGACCGGAAGCAAGGATCGGCATCTGCATTGAACGGTCTTTCGACCTGGTGGCCGCTCTGCTGGCGGTTCTCAAAAGCGGCGCGGCCTTCGTCCCGCTCGATCCGGCTCAACCCGTGGAACGGCTGCGCAGCATCGCCCAAGACGGCGGGCTGCAGATAGTGGTGACGCGGGATGCGGCCTCGCCCGATCTGGCCCCGCTTTCCATCCCTGTCGGCGGAGCGGACGATGAAGACCTGGACGCTTTGCAAGGGGCCGATCCCGGCGTAACGGTTTCTTTGGACAACCTTGCCTGCCTCTACTACACCTCCGGTTCCACCGGCCGCCCCAAAGGCGTGGCCATCGATCACCGCTGCGCCATGAACAGGCTGCGCTGGCTGGCTGACCGCTATCCCTTGAAAGAAGGCGAAAGGGTCCTGCACAAGACGCCCCTCATCTTCGACGTGGCCATTTGGGAGATTTTCGGACCCCTGCATGCCGGCGCGGCCATTCTCATGACTGATCCCGGTTCCAGTTCCGACGTCGCACACATCCAATCTCTGCTCAACAAACCGGGGACGGTCTTCGCCCATTTCGTTCCGTCCATGCTGGAGGCCTACCTGAGGTCCGCGCCGCCCGCCGACTACCCCGACCTGCGCTGGATCCAGGTTTCGGGAGAGGCGATGGCGGCACACGTTCTCCAGCGCTTCTCGCGGCATTTCGCTGTCGAATTGCATAACCTCTACGGCCAGACCGAGACCTCCGAGGTGGCAGGCTGGGAAGGCCGGGACTTCAAAAACGGAGAGGGGCTTCCCATCGGCACTCAGCTCGGCATCTACCGCCTCTTCATCCTCGACTCGGCTCTGAGTGCCGTGCCTCCCGGAGTGACGGGAGAGCTTTACGTGGCCGGCTGCGGGGGATTGGCCCGCGGCTATTATGGCCAGCCTCGGCTCACTGCCGAGAAGTTCCTGCCAAACCCCTACGCCGTTTCCAGCGGTGAGCGGCTCTACCGGACGGGAGATTTGGCCTGTTTCGACGATCAAGGACTCATCCGTTTTCTTGGCCGCGGGGACCAGCAAACGAAGATTCGCGGCTGCCGGGTGGAGTGCGGCGAGATCGAGTCGGTTCTTTCGCGCCACCCGTCGGTGGCGACTTGCGCCGTTGTCCTACGACCAGACAGCCAAGGCTCAGCCCAACTTGTCGCCTACGTCGTCGGGGACCGCGCCGCCCTGCCCCATCTGGCCGCTCACGCCGAGCGGTTTCTTCCTACTTTCATGCTGCCCGCGGTCTATGTCTTCCGGTCCGAGCTGCCTTTGACGCCTTCAGGGAAGCTGGACCGCCGGGCTTTGCCGCCGCCGCAAAGGCGGGATCTTGAAGCCCGCGTCGGGGGGCTGGAGCCCGAAGGGCAGCTTCAAAGTGCGTTGGCCGATCTGTGGAAGGAGGTCCTGGGTCTGACAAAGGTGGGCCGCAACGACAATTTTTTCGCCGTCGGAGGCAACTCCCTCAAGTGCATCCAAGTGCTGAGCCGCGTCGATGCGGCCTTCGGCGTCCAGTTGTCGGTGCGCGACTTCTTTTCAAACCCCACCATCGAAGGCCTGGCCGACGCCACCGAGCAGGCCATGGTGGCTATGGTGGCGTCACTGCCCGAACGCGAGGTGGAGCGCCGCCTGTCAGATATGGGAAGGTAAACATGAGCGACCTGATTCCTGGCACCCCGGCAGATCTGGACTCAGCCAGGACGCGCCTTATCCAGAGAATGCTCCGTCGAGGACTGAAGCCGTCCCTTCCCGACAAGCTGGTCCCCATACCCCGCGAACGCCGAATACCGCTCAGCTCTGCTCAGGCCCGCATCTGGTTCTTCGCGCGGTTGTTTCCCGACAGCGCTGAGTACAACCTGTTCGAGACCTTGCGCCTTCCTGCGGCCCCGGGCCGGGCGCGCTTGGAGATGGCCTTGCGGACGCTGATGGAACGCCATGACGCGCTGCGCCTGCGGATTACCGAAGAGGAGGGAGAGCCGCTGCAGCAGGACTCGGGCATCCTGGAGCCTCCCCTGCAATGGCATGACCTGACCGGCCTTTCCCCGAAGCTGGCGGAACGGGCCATGAAGGATATCGGCGATGCAGCCGCAGGAGACCCTCTGCCCCTTGAGCAGCCACCCCTCTTTCGCGTCTGCGCCATCCTGATGCCGGGAGGGGAGGCCGTACTGGTCCTCGTCTTTCACCACCTGATCGCCGACTACTGGTCTGCGGCGCTGTTGCTGCAAGAAATGGCCTCCCTGCTGGAAGGAGAGGAACCGGAGCCCCCCGGCGACATCGGCTTTTTGGACTTCGTCGCCTGGCAGCAGGAAGCCGTCGACCGTCGGCGGCTGGACCGAGACCTCGACTATTGGCTGAGCAAGCTCGGAGGGCAGTTGCCGGTGCTTGACCTGCCCGGGGACCGCCCCCGCCCGCCCGTTCCGAGCCGTCGAGGACGCGCCCTCCCCATCGCGGCTTCTCCTCAACTCGTTTCCGACCTCAAGCGCCTGGCGGAACAAGAAGCAACCAGCTTGTTCGTGGTGACGCTGTCCGCTTACAAGGTTCTCTTGCTGCGGCTGACAGCACAATCCGACCTGATCGCGGGAGCGCCGCTGGCCGGACGAGACCATCCGCTGGCCGAAACTCTGGTCGGGTGTTTTGTCAAGACGGTAGCGCTGCGCACCGATCTGTCCGGAGACCCCTCATTCAGGGAGGCTGTGGGACGCACTCATGCCACGGTGATGGAAGCTCAGGATCACCAATCAGTACCTTTCGACAGGGTTGTGGCGGCCTTGAAAGTGCCCCGCGAGTCCGCTTACAGTCCCGTCTTCCAGACCTTCTTCGGCCTGCAGTCGGCCGCTGACGTAGAATGCCGAGGAGCCGAAGTGGGAGGGGTGCTGCTCGAAAGCGAGTCGGCGAAGTGGGATCTGACGGTTTCGTTGACGGAGACGCCTGAAGGCCTCTGCGGATTCTTAGAATACTCTTCCGATCTCTTCGAAGAGAGTACTGCCGCCCGTTTCGTGAAGATGTACCTCAGGCTGCTCTCGGCCATGGCGCAGGAACCTGACCGACGCGTCGGCGCTTTCCCGCTGATCTCCACCCGGGAACGGGACCGCATCCTCAACCGCTTGAATCCCTATCGCTGCCCCGAGTTCCCCTACCGCACCATGGCCGAGCCCTTCGAGGAGCAGGTCGAGCGCACCCCTCAAGCATGGGCGCTGGCGGGAGACGAGGGCCGTTTGACCTATGCCGATCTCAACCGGCAGGCCAACCGGCTGGCCCACTACCTTCGGGGACTGGGGGCCGGACGCAACACTTTGATCGCCCTGTGCTTGGAACGCGGCTTCGCCCTCGTCGCGGCTCTCTATGCCGTCACCAAGTCCGGCGCCGCCTACGTTCCCCTGGACCCGGAACTTCCCGATGGCCGTCTGCAATTCATGATCGAGGACACCCGGCCCCTGCTGGTGCTGGCCGACCGCTCTACCCGCTCCCGCCTTGCCGACAGCGGGCGGCCCGTGATAGCAGTCGACGAGGAAGCCCACCGCTGGTCGGACTTCCCCTCGACAAATCCCGTCAACGAGGGATCTGCCCGCCATCTCATCCATCTTCTCTATACCTCGGGATCAACCGGGCGCCCCAAGGCCGTGGCTTACCCCGTCGAAGGCGCCCTCGCCAACATCTTCTGGCTGCAGAAGTCCTACCCCTTCGGCCCGGGCGATGCCGCTTTGTTCAAGACATCCTATGGATTCGACGTTTCCATCTGGGAGATCTTCTGGCCCCTATACCGCGGCGCCACGCTGGTCGTCTGCCAGCCGGGGGGACATCGCGATCCCCTCTATCTGATCGAGCAGATCGAGCGCTACCACGTCACCACGATCTTTCTCATCCCGACCATGATGCAGGTGTTTCTCGATCAGCTTCCGGCGGGAAGCTGTCCCTCACTGCGCTGGGTCTTCTGTGGAGGGGAGCCCGTGACCCCGCGCATTCGCGACGGTTTCTATCAGCGTTTGGAGGCTCGCCTGATCAATTGCTATGGACCCACCGAGGCAGGGTGCGTGACCGATATGGTCCTGCACCCTGATCCGGGCTCGCCTACCGTGCCGTTGGGCAGGCCCGCCCCCAACTTCAGAGTCTACGTGCTGGACGAACGATTGCAGGTCTTGCCGGTGGGAGTGCCGGGCGAGGCTTACTTGGGGGGCGAGGCGGGGGTGGCCCAATGTTATTTTAGGCGTCCCGCCCTGACCGCGGAGCGCTTCCTCCCCGACCCCTACGGGCAGCCGGGAGGTCGCATGTACCGCACCGGAGACCTCTGCCGTTATCGCGATGACGGCGTCCTGGAACACCTGGGCCGCATCGGCAGGCAGGTCAAAGTCCGCGGGATGCGTATCGAGCCGGCCGAGATCGAAGCCGTGCTCTGCGAGCACCCAGCAGTCGAGGAGAGCGTGGTGCTGCCGGTCGGCAAAGGAAGCGCCGGCAGGATCATCGCCTTCATCGTGCCCGCCGGCGGGGACGCCGTTTCGCCACAGGAACTGATACAGCACGCGGGCCGCATATTGCCTCGCTTCATGTTGCCGGAGTCCTTCATCAGCGTCGACAGCATCCCCGCCAACGTCAACGGCAAGACCGATCAAGCCGCCTTGCTGCGGCTGTGGCAGGAGGAAAAATCCACGCCGCCTCGACAGGGAAAGCTGGTTCCCCCCGCCGACGTGCAGGAACAAAAGCTGCTGGAAATCTTCCAGCGGGTCCTGGGCCTCAGCGAGATCAGCGTCACCGACAGCTTCTTCGAACTTGGGGGCCATTCTCTGCTCATCTTCAAGCTCATTGCGGCTTGCTCTCAGGAACTCGGCCTTCGTCCTTCGGTGGCCGACGTCTTCGCTGCGCGCTCGGTGCGGGCGCTGGCCCAAACCTTGAAGACTGCGCCGGGGGATCCGGAGGCCAGGTTGGTCCCTTTGGCTCCCAGACCCGGCAAACCCGTCATTGTCTTTGTGCATGCCGCCAGCGGTTCGGTCCTTCCCTTCATGGAGGTTGCCAAACGGCTGGGAGATTACTCGATCTTCGGCCTGCAGGCGCCCGATACAAAAGTCAAAAAGATGGCCCACTCCATCGAGAATCTGTCCGCACGCTACACGGAAGTTATCGATTCGATCCGCAACCGGGGCCCGCTGATTGTGGCCGGCTGGTCGATGGGGGGCTGCATCGCCCTGGAGATGGCCAGGCGCTGGAGGCAGCGCAAACGGGAGGTGGCCGCCGTCTTGATGCTCGATACCTGGTTGCCGCCCGGGGCTCTGGCTTCACCCTCGGCGCAGGTTCGGGCCCGCACGGCGATCCGCCAGATGGACGTCCTAGGCTTGGAGGGCTTCATATCATCAGAGTTGCAGGAAGGCAGCGGCGAGATCGAGCGGCTCTCCAGCGCCCTGGAACTCAACCGGGACGCCTTCCTCTCCTATCAGCCGCGGCCGTTCGAGGGAGAAGTGTTCCTGCTGCGCGCCGCTGAACCCTTTCCCGACCCCTCCATCGAGATTCCGCAGGAGTATTCAAGGGACGGCTATGAGTGGGGCGAGTGGGTTGGAAAGCTGGTGACACGCGAGATTCCCGGGAACCATTTCACTTTGATGGCCAAAGACAACGCTCAGGCTTTGGCGGCGACGATCCGCGACCTCTTGGATGCGCGCGTCGCATACACGGAACTGTGAGGGGCGCCATGAACGAAGTGCGGAAACTGCTCACTGAACTCTCTGAAGAAGGCGTTCAGTTGTGGGTCCACCAAGACCGTTTGCGGGTTCGCCCGGCGGACTCGCTCAAGCCGGAAAGAATGGCGCAGCTCCGGCGATACAGAGAGGAGATCATCGCCTTCCTCGAGCAACCTGAGGTGTCCAGGACCACTCCCCTGGCCGCGGGTCCCCGTCCTGATGTGCTGCCCCTTTCCTATGCTCAGGAAGGACTCTGGTTCCTCGATCAGCTCGGCCTTCTCGGACCGGCCTATAATTTCAGAAGCATCGTAAGCATCGAGGGCCATCTCAACTTCTTGGCCCTGCGCCAGGCCTTTGACGAACTTGTGGAGCGCCACGAGATTCTCCGAACGCGCTACGGAACCGTAGAGGGAGTAGGCGCCCAATGGGTGTCCGCGCCGGAACAGGCCCGCTTCGAGGAGACCGATCTTTCAGCCCGCCCGCCCGAGGAAAGGCGAGAGCTTGTCGCCGAGATATTGCAAAGACATGCCGAGCACTCCTTCGATCTCCAGAACGAGTGCCCGTTTCTGGTCCAATTGCTGCGGTTGGAGAGCGATCAACATCTGCTCATCGTCAACATGCATCACATCATGATCGACGGGCCCTCCTTTGCCATTCTCTTCCGCGACTTGGCGGCGCTCTACGCGGCTCTTGCCGGGCACGGTTCCTCGCCGCTGCCCGAATTGCCCGCTCAGTACGCCGACTATGCGGTCTGGCAGCGCAAGTGGCTGCAAGGAGATATTCTCGACAGACAGCTCTCTTACTGGAGGACGCGTCTGGCCGATGCGCCTGACAGCCTCGACCTGCCTTTCGACTTCGTGCGTCCGGCCGTGCCCGACTTCAGGGGCGGAGTGGTCGAGTTCTCCCTGGCGCCTCAGACCGAGACTGCTCTGCGGCATATAGCCCGCCAGCACGGCTCGACCCTCTTCATGACTTTGCTGGCCGCATTCCACCTCCTGCTCGCTCGCTGGAGCGGGCAAAGAGACATCTGCATCGGGGTTCCAGTCGATGGCCGCGGACATCGCGAAGCAGAGGACCTGGTGGGCTTTTTCCTCAACACCGTAGTGGTGCGCGCCGACTTGTCGCACAACCCCTCCTTCAAGCAGGTCCTCAGCCAGGTGCGGAAGCGCTTGCTGGAGGCCTATGAACACCGCGATCTGCCCTTTGACCGGCTGGTTGCCGAACTGCGCCCCCAACGGCAGCTTTCCCGTCAGCCTCTGTTCCAAGTCCTCTTCAGCTATCTGGCCGAGGACGACCTGAAGCTCCCTGGGCTGAAGCTGACTCAGATCGAACCCGATGACCGCACGGCCAAGTTCGACCTGTCGCTCTTCTTCTCGGAGACAGCCGGAGGGCTCCAAGGAGGCTTCGAATACGCCACCGGTCTCTTCCAGCATGCCACCATCGAGCGGCTGGCCCGGCACTTCAAAACCCTCCTGAAGGGAATCGCCGGCGATCCCGGTGCGTCCGTCGCAGACCTGCCCTTGCTCACTCCGCCCGAGTTGCGGCAGATCGTTGTGGATTGGAACCGAGCGGAACTCGACTTTCCCCAGGCATGCATTCATGAACTTATCGAGTGGCAGGCCGAACGCAAGCCCGAGGCCACTGCCGTCGTCATGGGCGAAAAGTCGATCAGCTACGGTTCGCTCAATGCCCTCGCCAATCAGGTCGCCCATCAGCTGCGCTCCTTGGGAGTGGAGCCAGACACCCTGGTGGGCATCTGCCTCAACCGCTCGCTTGACCTGGTGGCCGGCATCCTGGGAATCCTTAAGGCCGGCGGGGCCTACGTGCCGCTCGATCCCACCTATCCCGCCGCCCGCCTGGCCTTCATGCTGGCTGACAGCCGCGCCTCCGTTCTGGTGACCGAGTCGAGTCTGTCGCCACTGCTGCCCAGCGACGATCTCGACGTCCTCCTCCTGGACAGCGACCGGTCGTCGATCGAGTCCAATCCAACCGCTAATCCGGACTGCGGAGCCAAGCCGGGCAATCTCGCCTATTGCATCTACACCTCCGGATCGACCGGAAATCCCAAGGGCATTGCCCTGCAGCACAGCAGTGCTGTGGCTTGTCTTACCTGGGCCGAGCGGACTTTCGGGGATGAGCTGGAGGGCATGCTGCTTTCGACCTCCATCTGTTTCGACCTGTCTATCTTCGAACTTTTCTCGCCGCTGGCCGCCGGCGCTTCGCTGATCCTTGTCCGTGATGCCCTGGCCCTGACCGAGTCTTGGGCCGGGCCTTGGCCGACTCTCATCAACACGGTGCCGTCGGCAGCGCAAGCCCTTGTCGATGCCGGCGCCATTCCCCGCTCGGTCAAAGTGATCAACCTGGCGGGCGAACCTTTGCAGCGCCGATTGGTTCAGCAGATCATCGGACTGGCTCCTCAAGCACGTGTCTACAACCTCTACGGACCCAGCGAGAATACCGTCTACACTACTTTCTGCCAGGTCGACGGGCGCTCTAAGGTCACTATTGGACGACCGGTGACCAATACTAAGATCTACCTCCTCGACGAGCACATGAAGCCGGTTCCGATCGGCTCGCCCGGCCAGATCTATGTCGCCGGCGCGGGGCTGGCCCGAGGCTATTGGCAACAGCCCGGACTGACGGCGCAGAGCTTTTTGCCCAACCCATTCGGACCAGCGGGGGCGCGCATGTACCGGAGCGGCGATCTGGGCAGATATCTTCCCGACGGCTCAATCGAGTTCCTAGGCCGAATCGACTATCAGGTCAAGATCCGCGGCTACCGCATCGAGTTGGGTGAAATCGAAAGCGCGCTGCTGCGCTGTGACGGCGTCAGCGCGGCCGTTGTGGTGGCCCCCGACGAGCCCTCGGGCGACCGCCGGCTGATGGCCTACGTCGTGGCCGAGAAGCCGTCTCAGAATCGTCTGCGGGAGGCATTGAAAGAGACCCTGCCGGATTATATGCTGCCGGCCGCTTACATCTTCCTTGATGCACTGCCCTTGATGCCCAACGGCAAGATCGACCGCAAGGCTCTGCCCGCGCCTGGTTCCAAGAGGGATACCGGCACCCCCTACGCACCGCCGCGCACGCCCACCGAAGGCTTGCTCGCCGAAATCTGGAGCGACGTCCTCAAGGTCCCGCGGGTGGGCATTCACGACAACTTTTTCGATCTCGGGGGGCATTCGCTGCTGGCCACCCAGGTCATCGCGCGCATCCGCAAGTCGCTGCATGCCGAGGTGCGGCTCTCCGAGCTCTTTGTGGCGCCCTCGGTTGCCGAGTTGGCGCGCATCGTACTCGATGCTCAAGTGGTCGGCGACGATACCATCGGACGGGCCGATCCCGCGCTGCCGCTGGTGGCTTCCTTCGCCCAGCAGCGGATGTGGTTCCTCGATCAGTTCGAGCCCGAGAGCGAACTCTACAACGTCGCCGTCGCCTGGCGCCTGCGCGGGCCGCTGGATGCAACCGCTCTTGAGCGCAGCCTCCAAGAGATCGTGCGTCGCCACGACGTGCTGCGCACCGTCTTTACCGAAGTCGACGGAAGGCCGGTACCCGTGGTCCTCGATCAGGGCGAACTGCCTCTGGACATGGTCGATCTGTCCGTTGCGGACGATCCGGAAGCGGAGGCGCAACTGCGGCTGCAAGAAGACGTCAGCCAGCCTTTCGATCTTGTGCGCGGACCGATGATCCGCATCAGCTTTCTGCGCCTGGACCGCCGCGAGCACATCCTGATGATCGCCTTCCACCACATCGTGGCCGACGGATGGTCTCTGGACGTCATTCTGACCGAGCTTTCAATACTCTACGGCAGCTTCGTCGAAGGCAATCCGCCGCCTCTGGCGGAACTTCCTTTTCAGTACTCCGATTTCGCCCGCTGGCAGCGAGATCTGCTGCAGGGCGAAGTTCTGCAGGGGCATATCGAGTTCTGGCAGCGCTACTTGAATGGGGCGCCGGGATCGCTTGACCTGCCCGCCGACCGGCCGCGTCCGCCGGCCTCAACCTTCCGCGGCGGAATCGTCCCCTTCCAGTTCGACGAGAAACTGAGCCAGCGCCTTCGCGAACTCAGCCAAAGCCGACAGGTGACGCTCTTCATGACCATGGCCGCGGCCTTCAACGTGCTCCTCTATCGCTACAGCGGCCAGGACGATTTCTGCATCGGCTACTCGGTGGGAAACCGCGACCGCCTGGAGACCGAAGGCTTGATCGGCATCTTCGCCAATACCCTGGTGCTCCGCACCCGCATCGCTCCCGGCGACACCTTCGGAGACGAACTGGCACGCGTGCGCGATTCGATGCTCGAAGCCGACCTGCACAAGGATCTGCCCTTCGAGAAGCTGGTGGAAGAACTCCAGCCCCAGCGGGACCTGTCCCGCCATCCGATCTTCCAGGTCACCTACAGCTACAGCACCACCCATGGCTCGCGCTCCGGGAAGGCCACCACGCTTCCAAGCCTGGGACAGAAAGAAGTCACTCTGCCCGGTCTTGAGATCAGTCTGGTAGAACCCGAGAACCAGACGGCCAAGTTCGACCTGGCGCTTTTCGTTTCCGACACGGGCGCCGGACAGGCCCTGGAAGGCGATTTCGAATACTCATCTGACCTTTTCGAACAGGAAACCATCGAGCGCCTGGCGGAGCACTTCGAAGTGCTGCTCGGGGGAATCGTTGCCGAACCGGGCGCGGCTCTGGCCCGCCTTCCGCTGCTCGGCCAAAATGAGCGGCGCCAATTACTGGCGGACTGGAACCATAGAGAAGGAGGTCTGCCCGCCGAGAAGACCCTGCACAAGCTCTTCGAGAGACAGGCGCAACGAACGCCGCAAGCCTTGGCCATCAGCACCGAAGGAGGCGAATTGAGCTACGGGCAGTTGAACGCCCGGGCCAACCGCCTGGCTCACCATCTCCTCAGCCTGGGGGTGTCCGCTGAAAAGCTGGTGGGGATTTGCACCGAGCGCTCATTGGACATGGTGGTGGCAATGCTGGCCGTCCTCAAGGCGGGAGGAGCCTACGTCCCCCTCGATTCTGCCTATCCTCCCGCACGCCTGGCTCAGATGATCGCCGACAGCGGCGCCGACTTGCTGCTGACGGAGGACGGTCTGGCCCAAGGATTGGAAGGACATGGCGCCCGGCTGCTTGTGCTGGACCAAGACCGCGCCTGGGAACAGTCGCAGCCCGACGCCAATCCGCAACGGCCGCTGCATCCCTCCACTCTGGCCTATTGCATCTACACATCGGGCTCCACGGGGCGGCCCAAAGGGGTTGCCCTGACCCACGCCAACGCAGTCGCCTTTGTCAGCTGGGCCCGGCGGGCCTTCTCGGAGAAGGACCTGGAACGGGTCCTGTTTTCGACCTCTATTTGTTTCGACCTCTCCATCTTTGAATTGTTCGTACCCCTGGCGAGCGGAAGCACGGTGCTGCTGGAGAAGAATGCGCTGGCACTGACGGAAAGGCACCTTTCGCCGCCGCCCACGCTGCTCAACACGGTGCCTTCCGCGGCTCAGGCGCTCTTGCATGAGGAACTGTCGCTGCAAGGGCTCCTCACCATCAACCTGGCCGGCGAGCCGCTGCGCGAGGAGCTGGTTTCGCAACTTCGGAAGGCCGTGCCGGGAGTTCGCATCTACAATCTCTACGGTCCGACGGAGTATACGACTTATGCGACTCTCTGCCGGGTGGACGGGGCGGAGAGGATCTCGATCGGCCATCCTCTCGACAATACCCAGGTCTACGTTCTCGACCCCTACCTGCAGCCCGTCCCCATCGGAGTCACCGGCGAGATATGGCTGGCTGGCGCGGGACTGGCGCGAGGTTACTGGAATCGTCCCAGCCAAACGGGCGAGCGGTTCCTCCCCAATCCCTTCGGCCCACCGGGAAGCCGGATGTACCGGACGGGCGACCTGGGACGCCGCCGCGGCGACGGCTCCCTGGAGTTCCTGGGGCGTAGCGACCATCAGGTCAAGATCCGCGGTTATCGCATCGAGCTGGGCGAGATCGAAAGCGCGCTGCGGCGCTGCCCCGGAACCACCGAGAGCGTGGCGGCATTGCGTGAGGACGTTCCAGGCCAGCCCCGCCTGGTCGCCTACGTGACGGGCGAGGAGGCCACCATCATGCGCGAGGCCCGCGGGTTCCTGCGCAGCCTGCTGCCCGAATTCATGATTCCCGCGGCCATTGTCTTCTTGCAGGAGATGCCGCTGACGCCCAACGGCAAGATTGACAGAAAGGCCCTTCCCGCGCCTGACGGCAGCAAGCGGGAAACCGAATACCTGCCGCCGCGCACACCAACGGAATGCGCCTTGGCCCAAATCTTCAGCGAAGTGCTTCAAGTGGGGCGAGTCGGTCTCGATGACCACTTCTTCGAACTGGGCGGACACTCGCTGTTGGCCACCCGGGCTGTGGCTCGTATCCGCCACAAGCTGCAATGCGACTTGCTGCTGCGCGAACTCTTCTCAGCCCCTACCGTGAGCCGCTTGGCCGCGGCGGTGGAAGCAGCCCAAAAGGTGCGCCTTGAGCCGATTCCCCGGACCGACCGCCGCCGCCCGCCGCCGGCCTCCTTTGCCCAGCAGCGGATGTGGTTCCTCAACCAGCTCGATCCAGAAAGCGGACTCTACAACATGCCTGGCGCCTGGCGCCTCAAGGGACCGCTCGACGTCGACGCGCTGACGAAAAGCCTCAACGAGATCGTGCGGCGCCATGAAAGTCTGCGCACCGCCTTCCAGGCTCCCGAAGGGGTGCCGCTGCAGATCATCGCCGAAGAAATGAACATCGCGCTTCCCCTAATCGAAGTGGCCGCCAACGGCGATGCCGAGGCTCAGATTCACAGGATCGTACAGCAGGAAGGCCGGGAGCCCTTTCAACTCGACAAGGGACCCCTTGTACGAGCCCGCTTGATCAAGATCGCTCAGGATGAAAATGTGCTGCTTCTGACCTTTCACCATCTGATTGCCGACGGCTGGTCAATGGATATTCTGGCTCGTGAACTGAGCCTTCTCTATCAAGCCTTCAGCGCGGGACAGGATTCACCTCTGCCCGAACTGGGACTGCAATACGCCGACTACGCCGCCTGGCAGCGGGAACGGCTGGAAGGCGGATCTTTGCGCGAGCAGCTCAACTACTGGACCCACTACCTTCGGGACGTTCCCGAAACGCTGCATCTGCCGTCCGACCGCAGGCGTCCGCCGGTGGCGTCCCATCAGGGGTCGTGGATTGGATTCGAGTTGGATGCCGAGGTCAGCGACCGGCTTCGCCGGCTCAGCCGCCAGAAGGACGTGACCCTGTTTATGACTCTGGCCTCGGCCTTTGGCATCCTGCTGCATCGTCTGAGCGGCCAAGACGACCTCTGCATAGGCTATCCGGTGGCAAACCGGGACCGGACCCAACTGGAAGAACTGGTCGGCCTGTTCGTGAATATGCTGGTTCTGCGCCTGCGCTTCAGTCCCGCTCTGACCTTCGAAGACCTGCTGGAACAAGTGCGAACCTCCGTTCTGGGCGCCAATGCCCATCAGGACCTTCCCTTCGAAAAACTGGTTGAAGAGTTGAGTCCGCAACGCGATCCGGCCGCCCACCCGATTTTCCAGGTCACCATTAGCCTCCTCGAGCACAAGGACCCAGACTTGTCGGGCCTGGACATGACACGCTTGCAGCCCTACGACCGCACTTCGAAATTCGATCTCTCCCTCTTCATCGTTGAAACCGAGGGCGTCATCTCCGGAGGCTTCGAGTACTCCACCGCCCTTTACAGCAGGGAAACCCTGCGGCGCTTGATCGGCCATTTCTCGGTTCTGATTGAGGGGCTGGTGGAGGATCCCAGCGGCGTAGTCGATGCCTTGCCGCTGCTCACACCTCATCAGCGCAGCCGGCTTTTGACGCGATTGAACGATACCGCTGCCGATACCCTTGCGGCGGACGCCGTGCATCTGCTAGTTCAGGAACAGGCGGCCGAGAATCCTGACGCGCCCGCCGTAACCGGCGAAAACGAGTGCCTGAGCTATCAGGAATTGAACCGGCGGGCCAACCGGCTTGCCCGCCACCTGCGCAGCCTGGGAATCGGCGCCGAGTCGCTGGTTGCCGTCTGCCTGCCGCGGTCGCCGGAGATGGTGGTGGGGCTGTTGGGCATTCTCAAGGCGGGAGGGGCCTACGTCCCGCTCGATCCCCAACTGCCGCCGGCCCGCCTGGCCCTCATGCTGGACGAGAGCCAGGCGTCGCTGGTGCTGGTCCAGGAGGCGACCAAGGATCTCGTCGCCCCAGGCTCGGTCGAGGTGTGTTGTCTCGACAGCCAACGGGCGGCGCTGGACCAACAATCGCCGGCCGACCTGATTGGCTGCAGCAAGCCCCTGAATCTCGCCTACTGCATCTTCACTTCCGGCTCCACTGGCAAGCCCAAAGCAGTCGGAGTCACTCACCAGGGCCTCCTCAACCTCGTCTCCTGGCATCGGGAATACTATGGACTGGGACCCGACGATCGGACCACCCAACTGGCTGGCTTTTCCTTCGATGCTTGCGCCTGGGAGGTGTGGGCTTGCCTGACGGCCGGAAGCAGCCTGCACCTGGCGGACGAAGAAATCCGGCGGTCGCCGGCCAAGATCCCCTCCTGGCTGGCAAAGCGTGAAATCACTCATTGCTTTCTGCCCACCCCTCTGGCCGAGGGAGTGCTGGCCGAGCAATGGCCCCAGGCCCCGCCCCTGCAAGCGTTGCTGACGGGCGGCGACATACTCCATCGCCGCGGCCGGCTGGACGACGCCTTTGCGCTGGTCAACCATTACGGACCGACCGAGTGCTCCGTTGTGACTACCTTCGGAGTCGTGGAGCCGGGTGGCGACTCCACACGCCCGCCCGCCATCGGCAGGCCGATCGCAAACACGCAGGTCTATCTTCTCGACCTCCGCGGAGAGCCGGTGCCGCAAGGAGTTATCGGAGAACTCCATATCGGCGGACAGGGTGTGGCACGGGGTTACTTGAACAGCCCCCAACTTACGGCAGAACGATTCTTGCCCAATCCTTTCAGCGCTGAGCCAGGCGCCCGACTCTACCGCACGGGAGACTTGGGACGATACCTGCCCGATGGCGAGATCGAACTCTCGGGACGGGTTGACCACCAGGTCAAGATTAGAGGTTACCGCGTCGAGCTCGGCGAAATCGAGACGATCCTCGCCTCCCACCCGGATGTCCGCGAGTGCGCAGTTGCGGTCCTGGAAGAGCCTTTGAGCGGAAAGCGGATCGTAGCCTACGTGGTGACAGAAACAGACAGCGAGTCCAACTCGGAAGAATGGAGGGCTCACCTGAGGGAAATGCTGCCCCATCCCCTGGTGCCCTCCGCTTTCCTGACGCTGGACTCCCTGCCCCTGCTGCCGAGCGGCAAAGTCGACCGGGCCTTGCTGCCCGCCCCCGAACGCGGGGTCCGCGGCCAAGGCCAGGACCACGTTGCTCCCCGCACATCCGTCGAGAAAGCCATCGCTGCCGTCTGGCTTGAGATTCTGCCTCTTAACCGTGTGGGGATTCATGACGATTTCTTCGCCTGTGGGGGGCAATCTCTGTTGGCGGCTGAGGCGGTTTCCCGAATCCGCGACGCTTTGGGCGTCGAAGTGTCGCTACGCACCTTCTTCGAAGCAGCCAGCGTCGCCGGATTGGCCCAAGCAGTTGAGAATCTGCTCTGGCTCAGGCAGGGCCCGCCTGCTGCCGAGGCGCAGGACGGCGTCTCCGGCGCCATCTGATCCGCCAAAGGGTCCCGCTTCACTCAGAACCGGAGGCCAGGCCGCTTTTCAGTTGGCCCAGGAATCGGGATCGGAGAAGGCCTTTTTCGTATCCGCACCAAACCGCTTTTCCGCGGCGGCCCACCTTGAGCTTGGCCAGAAGGTTGTGGACGTGATTTTTGACGGTGGAAGGAGAAATGTCGAGGCGCTGCGCGATTTCCTTGTTGCTCAACCCCTCGGCGATCAGCTCCAGGATCTCAAGTTCGCGAGGCGTCAGTTCGGGATCGGTGTCCATGGTCCCATCGCAGGACTTGACCAGCTCCTGAATCCGCGCCATGACCCTTGAAGCAATGTTGGGCGCGCACTTGAACTCATTGTTGTAGGCTGCCTCGATGACCCCCACCAAGTCGTCGAAGGACTCCTTCTTGAGCAGATATCCGCAGGCCCCGGATTGGACGTACTGCAGGATCTTCCGCTCGCAGTCCTCCAATCCCAGAATGAGGACCTTGACATTCGGGCAGACCGAGCGAAGCCTGCGGATGTTTGAGGGCAACCCCCCCGTGGATGGACCCGCTTCGACCAGCAACATGACGGATGACTCGCCGATGTCCTCGTGCCTGAGCCTGCTCATGCTGGTGGCCGAGCCGGTCACCAGAATCGAACTGTCGCCAAGCTGTTTTGAGAGAGCATCGAGCAAATATTGCCGTCCAATTACGAGGATAACGCGGAGATTGTTGTCTAGAGCTGTCTTTTGACCCATAGCCTTCTTCTCCTTCGGTGAAAATGGCGGCTGTCGGATCAACGCGACGTCCTAAGATTCTGAATGGCTGTGAGAATCTCCTCTTCAGTGGCGCTGTCAAGTTCCTGCACGAGTGTCTCTCGAGTGAGCAACAAGGGCTTCTGGTACCTTGGAACGACGATGAGAGCCATGTGCGGATTCTGATCTAGAAGATGACTGCAGATACCAGGAACTGCGGCATTCTCCGAAAACATCACCAGCAGGTCAGGCTGATAATTCTCAACCGCCAATAACGTCTCGACTGGATCGGATGTCCTCATTTCGGCAGCCAAATCAATGCCGCCATGTGTCCTGACGCGCGCCTTTAGCCTTTGAAAAAGCTCGGAGTCGCTGTCGGTAGTGAGTAGAAGGCGTGTTTGGACCACCAAACGGCTCCCTAGGGCCACCAAGTGGCCACCAAGTTCACACACGAATCAAGTTTCAGCGACCTAGCTGGAGGACCACTTGCTCTCGGCGGTATGAGGCTGCTCGCTAATTTTAGAAATATTATCAGGACTTTGCGCAACTTGCTATGGATCGAGTGGTCCAAAAAAGATTCAGATACCCCTTTGCGGGCTAACTCGGTTGGTACAGGATCCGGAGGCCGCCGCGTGCTTTGCCGGCTACCTGCCGTGACCAGGGACATCCAGTAAAGACGTACCTTTCAGAGGAGCTCGACGCTCCCGATGGAAGCCACTTCAACCTCCTGCTCATCCTCCTTGCGATAGGCCTGACCAACGTCCCGCAGGGTTGCTCAGGATTGCTGGCGATAGCTGTTTAGAGCTATATTTATTGCAATAGTGAACCGGGCTTGGTGTTGCCAGGCGGAAACTGCCTTAGGGGTTGGCCGCTTATTGGCCGGAATGTCAACACGGCGCCCTCCGTCCAGCGGCGAGGAAGCGAACGGTTCAGTTTCTTTCTTGGAAGAGATCCATGCTTTTTGTAGCCTGCACAGACAAATCGCGGAGTGCCATCGCCTCGGCAGCCAGGAAGGCCGGATTTCAAAAAACCGGGTTTCTGAACAAGGGCAACGATTTGCTTGCCTCAATCCGGCGCAATCATCCCCAAGCCGTAATCGTGGAAGACAGCTCGCTTGAATGCAAAAAAACCAAGTTCGTCAGTACTGTTACCAATTACCCAGGCATCAACATCATCCTTTGCGATCTCGAGACCTCTTCCGACCCCACCGTCTCCAGTTTTGCCGGGTCGCTTTACAGGTTGGACGGCTTCGCCCCCAAGGAGGTAGTGAGTTTCACTCACTGGCTGATGGACGAGAGCGCCGGATTGACGCCCCGCCTGACAAGCGCTCTCTTCGCCTGTCTCTCCGATCTCTCCTTTCAGAGGGAACAACTGAACGTGATGAGGTCGTTGAAGTTGACTCCCCGCGAGTTGGAAGTGCTTGGACATGTGGCCCGCGGACGAAGCAATGAAGAGATTTCGGGGTCCCTATGCGTTTCCAGACACACGGTGAGGAGGCACATCCACAAGATTCTGCGAAAGCTCAAGGTCCGCAATCGCACCGAGGCCGTAAATCTGGCCTATCGGAAGCGCTGGCTCCTGCTGACGGCCTGATCGGCTACGATTGCCGGCCGCTGAACCTCAGGCGCTCAGTTGCAGCGCCACCACGTTCTCGATGTGGTAGGTGTGGGGAAACATGTCAACCGGTTGAACGGCCTCTATTGTGTATCTTTGCGAGAGGATTTGCAGGTCGCGGGCCTGGGTGGCCGGGTTGCAGCTGATGTAGACGATGCGCGGGACGTTGCTTTCCAGCAGCGCTTTGGCCACGTCCTTGTGCAGTCCCGTGCGGGGCGGATCGAGCACCACCAGCGCGGGCAGCCCCAATTGCCGGGTGACGCCCGGCTGCAAAGCTTCCACGGCATCCATGGCCAGGAAGCGGCAGTTTTTCACGCCGTTGTCGAGGGCGTTGCGGGCGGCATCCTCGATGGCCCGCCGGTGCAGGTCAAAGCCCGTGATGTGGGCGGCCGAGTCGGAGAGGAAGAGGGAAACGGCTCCCACCCCGCAGTAAACGTCGAAGACCTTCTCGTCGCCCTTCAAGTCCGCCATTTGCCGGGCCACGCCGAAGAGCTGCTCGGCTTGCAGGCTGTTGGGCTGAAAAAACGTCGTGGGGGCAATGCGGAAGGTGTGGCCGCCGATCCGCTCCTGAATGGATCCCTCTCCATGGTAGACGGTCTCATCTCCTGAGGCCACCGGCGAACGGGTTTCGTTGACGCTGTTGACGAAGGTCGAAACCTGGTCGGGAAAGCGCTCCAGCAGCGCCTGGCAGATTTCCTCCATGCGTTCCGGTTCCGACCGCTTGGTGACCAGATTGACCAGGCGCTGGCCGCTGCGCTTGCCCTCGCGGATGACCAGGTTGCGCAAAAATCCCGCGTGGTTGCGCGTGTCGTAAGCGCTCCACCGGCGACGGCGGGCGAACTGACGCACGAAATTGACGATGGCGGCGCTGGTCTCGCTCTGCAAATGGCACTCGTGAAGATCGAGGATGCGGTCGAAGCGCTTGGGAATGTGCAGCCCCAAGGCGAAGTCGCGGTCGAAATCCTCTCCGCTCTCGATCTCCTCTCTGGTCAGCCAGCGGGCGTTGCCGAAACTGAACTCCATCTTGTTGCGGTAGTAGTAGATGTCGGGCGAAGCCAAGGTGGGCCGCACCTCCAGATCGCTAAGGCGTCCGATGCGCTGCAGCAAATCACCCACTTGGCGGCGCTTGGAATCCAACTGTCCCTGATAGTCGTAGTTCTGCCAGGTGCAGCCTCCGCAAACGCCGAAGTGGCCGCAGAGAGGATCGGTCCGCTGCTGCGACGGCTCCAATACCTCCTCCACAACAGCCTCGGCGTGACGCTTCTTCTTGCGGATGACCAGGCCTCTTATGCGGTCGCCGGGTACGCCGTTGCGCACGAAGATCACCATGCCTTCATGGCGCGCCACCGAGGACCCCTCGAAAGCCGCCGACTCGATCTCCAATTCCAGCGTCTGACCTTTCTTGACCATGGCCGTCGATGATAGCAGAGGCGGCCTTCGGTCCGGGATGGCACAATGATAAAATGGCCTTTTAGGAGCCTTTAGGCCTTGACAAGGAGGAGATACATATTATGGTCGTCGTAGAAGCCCAAGAAAGACCTGTGCCCCTGACCGTGCTGAGCGAGGAAGAAGAGCTCTTCCGGGAGACGGTCGCCGATTTCGCCAAAACCAACCTCAAGCCCCACGTCGAGGAGATGGATCAGGAGGGCAAGTTCCGTCGCGAGTTGGTGGAGGAGTTTTTTCAGTTGGGACTGATGGGGATCGAGATTCCCGAAGAGTACGGCGGCGCCGCCACCAGCTTCTTCATGTCCATCCTGGCGGTGGAAGAAATGAGCGTGGTCGACCCCTCCGCCGGAGTCATCGTGGACGTCCAGAACACCCTGGTCAACAACGCCTTGATGCGATGGGCTTCAGAGGAACAGAAGTCGCGCTACTTGCCCAAGATGGCCGCCCAATGGGTGGGAGCCTACGCCCTCTCCGAGGCCGGGTCCGGGTCGGACGCCTTCAAGATGACCTGCCGGGCCGCCAAGGCCGGCGACGACTGGGTGCTCAACGGCCAGAAGCTTTGGATTACCAACGCCATGGAAGCCGACCTCTTCATCGTCTTCGCCCAAACCGATCCCGAAAAGGGCTACAAGGGCATCACCGCCTTCCTGGTTGAAAAAGACATGGACGGCTTCTCGGTGGGCAAGAAAGAAGACAAGCTGGGCATCCGCGCTTCCTCCACCTGCGAGATCATCCTCGAGGACTGTCATGTGCCTGAGGACAATGTGCTGGGTCCGGTGGGCAAGGGATACAAGATCGCCATCGAGACCCTCAACGAAGGCCGCATCGGCATCGGCGCCCAGATGATCGGCCTGGCCCGCGGAGCGCTGGAATGCGCACTCGACTATTCCCAGGAGCGGGAGGCCTTCGGACGCAAGATCGCCGACTTCCAGGGCGTCCACTTTCCTTTGGCCGAAGCCGCCGCCGAGCTGGAAGCGGCCCGCTTGATGGTCTACAACTGCGCCCGCCTCAAAGACGCCGGACGCCCCTTCGTGAAAGAAGCCGCCATGTGCAAGTACTTCACTTCGCAGGTGGCCGAGCGGGTGGCCTCGGTGGCGTTGGAAACCTATGGCGGATACGGGTACACTAAGGAATACCCGGTGGAGAAGTACTTCCGCGATGCCAAGATCGGCAAGATCTACGAAGGCACATCCAACATGCAGTTGGCCACCATCGCCAAGCTCCTGCTGGCTGAGCGCGCATGATCGAAGACCTGGCGCTCCCATTGCTGCAATGGTACGCCTCGGCGCGCAGGGAACTTCCCTGGCGCGCCAATCCCGACCCCTACTGGGTTTGGCTGTCCGAGATCATGCTGCAGCAGACCCAGATCAAGGCCGCCCTCCCTTACTTCGAGCGCTTTATCGAGGCTTATCCCGACATCGAGGCCCTGGCCGCCGCCGACATCGATGAGGTGCTGACCCTTTGGTCGGGATTGGGCTACTACCGCCGGGCCCGCAACCTGCACAAGGCGGCCCGGGCCATCTGCCGCCGGCACGGCGGACGCTTCCCCCGCGCCTATGAGGACGTGCTGGCCCTGCCCGGCATCGGACGCTACACCGCCGGCGCCATCTGCTCCATCGCCTTCAACCAGCCCCACCCCGTGGTGGACGGCAACGTGCGCCGCGTCATGGCCCGCTACCTGGCCGTCGAGGAGGAACTCAAGGGCAAGAGGCTGGAGGAAATCTGGAGCCGGCTGCAAGACTGTGTGGAAGACCAGCGCGTGCGTCCTCGGGTGGCCGACTTCAATCAAGCCCTGATGGAACTGGGAGCCCTGATCTGCACTCCCCGCTCCCCCGACTGCCGCCGTTGTCCCCTTCAAGGCAGTTGCCGCGGTCTGGAGAAGGGAATCGCTCAGGACCTGCCGGTCAAGTCAAAGCGGCGCAAGGTCGAGGAGTTTCATTTTCTGGTGGCGGTGGCCCGCCGTGATGAAGAGTTCCTGCTCCACCGCGACGACAGCGCCCCTTTCCTCAAGGGATTGTGGGAGTTTCCCCGCGTCGATCTGCCCCGCGACGCCCACGACCTGTCGGTCTTTTCAAGGCATCACAAACTGCGCTTCAAGCGCCTGCAATCGCTGGCTCCCGTCCGCCACCAGATCACCTTCCGCAAACTGCATTTCCACCCGGTGACGGTCAGTTTGCAAGGTCCCTTGCCACCGGGCGACTATGCCTGGGCCGGCCTCAACCAACCCGGCTACCCCGTCCCCGCTTACGTCACCAAGATCGAGTCCGCCGCCCGCCTGCTCTTTTGAGCCGAGCCTTGGAAGAAATGGAACGAAGCGGCGAGTGACGGGTATAATCCGTCAGTGATGAAAAACAGCGTCAAAGCTAAGGTGCGTTGGCTTGGGGTGGCCGTGGCCGCGGCGGCTCTTTGCGGCTCGCTGTGGGCCCAGCCCAGGCGGATGGAGAATCCCGAAACGATCCAACTGCCCGCAGGAGCACGGGTGGAGTTCGACACCTTCTCGTCGGAGTCGATGGGAGAGAGCGTCGATTACAGCGTCTTTCTGCCGCCCTCCTACGACAAGGCCCCGGAGCGCCGCTTTCCAGCCGTCTACTTCCTGCACGGACTCTTCAACGACCACACCAGTTGGGCCGTCGAACGCTACGGCAACATTCCCGAGCGGCTGGCCCAGTTGATGCTGGACGGCACCTTGCCCGAGTTCCTGATCATCAATCCCTCCGGCGGACGCGGCTTTTACACCGACACCCATGACGGGTCGGTGCACTACGAAAGGGCCATCTACGAAGACGTCATCAAGGCCGCCGAAGAACGCTACCGCCTGCGCAGCGAGCGTTCGGCACGGGCCCTGGGCGGCACCTCGATGGGCGGATACGGAGCCCTCAAGATCGCCTTCAGGCAGCCCCAGCTCTTCAGCGCCGTGGCGGCGGGCTCGCCCATCGTTCTGCTGGGCGACGACCCGCTGGCCTCCATTCCCGACGACGAAGGAAGGCTGTCCCAGTACCTGCGCCGACTGGTGGGCGGACTCTACGGATCGCCGGTCAACACCGAACATTGGCTGGCCAACAGCCTCGAGAAGCTGGCCCAAGAGGCCTCGCTGGACGACGGTCTCGGCATCTATTTCTTCTACGGAACCGCCGACCGCTACGGTCAAGCCCTGCCGCTGGAAGAAGGCGTGCGCAAGCTTCATCAGATTCTCGACCAGCGAGGCATCGAGCACCGCTTCGAAATCATCGAGCAAGGACCCCACGGCTGGGACCTGGTGGTGCAGAAGCTGGACGACATGTTCGCCTTCCTCAGCCGATCTTTCCGCCAGGTCGACTGACCCTAATGCAGTGCGTCAGGAGTTTTGAGCCACCCTGTGGCGTTATCCCACGCTTTCAGCGTTCGCACCTTTGCCGTCTGCAACCCAGGGTGGCGCCACCGTCTCGCTTGCGCTCGCCGGGGCTGACCCTGGGCTGGCGAATCGCTCGCCTTCAGCGAGCCCGGACTTGACTTTGAACACAGTCGCTGGGCTGGCGAATCTGTCCCTGTCAGGGACAAAAAACGGCGGCCCTGGCTCAGAACTTATGACCGGCAGCACTAGCTACCGGGTCTGCTGCCGGGTATGGCGACGCATGCTGCTGTGCTCTTGGCCATGCTCGTCACGCCAGGTCCACTGGCTGGTGAAATGATCGTCATCCTGGAAGCGGAAAACGGCACGGTGGATGTGGCCTTCGTGATCTCCCCGCTGCGGCGTCTCGAATTCAAACTCCACCATCTCGTCGCTGATACGGCGGGCCGCCAGGCGGGGCTGGGTGCCGGAGGTGCAGTAGTGATCGAGGAAGAGACGTCCCCCGTTGACGTAGATGGCGCTCACCATCATCGCCTGTTCGGGACTCGCGAAGGCGCCCCGCTCCGAAGGCGCGTGCAAGAAGTGCTCGAAGAGCGCCGTACCGCCCGAGTAAAGGCGATAGCTCACTTCGGTCGATTCGCCGCCATCGACCTCAGCTTTCCATTCGCCCTCCAGTCTCTTCATGAGCTCAAAGCCCTCTTGAGCCGATCCCTCTTCTTGCGCCCACAGCGGCAGGGTCAGCACTGCCAGCAACAAAACCGTGATCATTCCCGTCACTCTCGTGCTCATCGGTAAACCGTCCTTTCTCAGTTTGATAAAAAACATTTTATCAATCAGCATCGATTTGTCAAGAGCTCATTTCAAAGCGGCTGAGAAGAGTGGCGAACTGTGGGGGGCGCGCATCCCTGCGGAGGTCGTGCCACAGGTCAGTCTTCATCTTCATCCCGGGCCAGGATGCTCAGCAGATCGAGGGTGGTGATGATGCCGGCGATGGCATCTCCTTTGGTGACGAAGAGACGGTGGACGCGCCCGGCGATCATGGCGCGGGCGATATATTTGACGGGCGTGTCGTGAGGCACGGTGTAGACGGTAGGAGTCATCACGTCGCGCACCAGAGTGCCCCCGTTATCGATTTGCAGTGAATCGAGGTCCTCGGCGTTGAGCTTGTCCTCCCACCCTTGCAGATAGTCGGCGGAGGCGGACAGGCTTTCGTCCCCTTCGGCGGCATGGGCGGCGATGTCGGAGTAGGAGATGACCCCCACCGCGGAGCCGTCGCCATCCACCACAGGCGCTCCCGAGATGGCATTGCCGGCCAGGATGGAGGCGGCTGTCTGCAAGGTCATGTCGTCGCGGACCTTGATGACTTCGCGGTTCATCAGTTCATAGGCTTGAATCTCACGCATGGCGGACCCCTTCCTGTCAGTTCACCCGGTAGGTGCGCAGCGCCCTCATGTAGTTGGCGCGTTCAAAAGCCGCCGGATCGGGGCAGGACCGCTGCGAGAGGCTGCCTCTCATCTGGCGGACCGAATCGTACTCTCGTTCCTGCATCCATTCTACTAGCTCGGAGAGGACTTCTCGAACATGATCGATTCCGTTTCGCAGCAGGGCTGAGCAGAGCATGGCCACGTCGGCGCCGGCCATAACCATCTTGAGTGCGTCCTGAGCCGTGTGGACGCCTCCCGTGCCCGCCAGGCTGCACTGCAGATGACCGAACAGGATGGCGATCCAGCGCAGCGGCAGGCGTAGCGACTGGGAATTGCTCAGCAGCACGTTGGGGACCACCTCCAGCTCCTCCAAATCGATGTCGGGCTGGTAGAAGCGGTTGAAGAGCACCAGTCCGTCGGCCCCCGCCAGGTCGATGCTGCGGGCCAAGTGGGCCATGGCGCTGAAGAAGGGAGAGAGCTTGACGGCCAGCGGTATGCTGACGCTGGAGCGCACCTGCCTGATCACTTCCAGGTAGCGCCGCTCGATCTCCTGGCCCGACACTTCGGGATCGGTAGGAAGGTAGTAGAGGTTGAGTTCCAGGGCCGCGGCGCCGGCTTCTTCGATCAGTTGGGCATACTTGGTCCAACCCCCCAGGGAATGCCCGTTGAGACTGCCGATGACCGGGATGTCGACGGCTTCCACGGCGTGCTGAATGTGCTTGCAGTATTCCTCCGGCCCCAATTTGAAGTACTCGGGTTCCGGGAAGTAGCTGAGCGATTCGGCATAGCTCTCGGTGCCTTGGGTGAGATGGTGGTGCAGTTCGTAGGACTCGTGGGTAATCTCCTCTTCGAAAAGCGAGTAGTTGACCACGGCGGCAACGCCGGCATCCTCCAGGCGGCGGTAGTTGTCGAGGCTCTCGGAGAGCGGAGAGGCCGAGGCCACCAGCGGATTTTTGAGTTGCAATCCAAGGTAGGAGGTCGTCAGGTCGGTCATGTGTTCACCTCCGGGCGCTGAGCCATTTCTTCATAAAGGCGCCGTTTGCGGGCCAGGTCCTGGCGGGCCATATCCAGCAGATGGCGGGCCTTGGCGGGATCGGTCTTGCTCAGCATCTTAAAACGGTTTTCACGGTAGGCATAGTCCTTGAAGTCAAGCTTGGGTTTGCGCGAATCGAGTTGGAAGGGGTTGTGACCATCCTCCTCGCGGCGCGGGTCGAAGCGGTAGAGGGGCCAGTAGCCGCACTCCACGGCCGCCTTCTGGTTCTGATTGGCGGTGGTCATGTCGATGCCGTGGGCTATGCAGTGGGAGTAGGCGATGATGAGCGAGGGGCCGGGATAGCTTTCCGCTTCCAGAAAGGCCTTGAGGGTGTGCTCGTCCTTGGCTCCCATGGCGACCGAGGCCACGTAGACGTGGCCGTAGGACATGGCGATCCGCCCAAGGTCTTTCTTGGGAAGCGGCTTGCCCCCGGCGGCGAACTTGGCCACTGCCCCCAGCGGCGTGGCCTTGGACATCTGTCCCCCGGTGTTTGAGTAGACTTCAGTATCCAGCACCAGCACGTTGACGTCGCGTCCCGAAGCCAGCACGTGATCGAGTCCTCCGAAGCCGATGTCGTAGGCCCACCCGTCGCCGCCGATAATCCACAAGCTCTTTTTGACCAGCATATCGGCCAGCGAAAGCAGCCTCAGGGCTTGGGGAGAATCCATCTGCTCCAGCTTCCCTTTGAGTTGCTCCACCCTGCGGCGCTGCTCGAAAATGCCTGCTTCGTCGCTTTGTCGGGCTCGCAGGATCTCCTGGGCCAGCTCTGCCCCGATCTGTGGCGCCAGTTGCTCGACCAGCTTGCGGGCGCTGTCGGTCTGCTTGTCGAGAGCCAGCCGCATGCCCAATCCGAACTCGGCGTTGTCTTCGAAAAGCGAATTCGACCAGGCCGGCCCTCGTCCTTGGGAGTTGCGGGTCCAGGGAGTGGTGGGCAGGTTTCCGCCGTAGATGGAGGAGCAGCCGGTGGCGTTGGCCACCAGGGCCCGGTCGCCGAAAAGTTGGGTCATCAGCTTGATGTAGGGTGTCTCGCCGCACCCGGCGCAAGCGCCTGAGAACTCGAAGAGCGGCTCCAGCACCTGAGCCTGGCGGACGCGCTGATGATTGACCTGCCCGCGCTCGATGTCGGGGATCTGCAAAAAGAAGTCCCAGTTGCCCTTTTCCTGCTCGCGCAGCGGACGCTGAGGACGCATGTTGATGGCCTTGAGCCGCGCTTCGGACTTGTTGCGGGCGGGGCAGACGTCGACGCACACCGCGCATCCCGTGCAGTCTTCGGGAGCCACCTGGATGGTGTACTTGAGCTCCTTCCACTCCTTGTCCCGGGCCGGACAGGAGAGGAATGACTGGGGCGCGCCCTCCAGATGGGCGGGGTCGTAGACCTTGATGCGGATCACCGAATGGGGACACACCATGGCGCACTTGCCGCACTGGATGCAGACGTCCGGATCCCACACGGGAATCTCCTGAGCGATGTTGCGCTTCTCCCAGCGCGCCGTCCCCGAGGGGTAGGTCCCGTCGCAGGGCAGCGCGCTGACGGGAAGCTGGTCGCCGCGCCCGGCCATGATTTCGCCCGTCACTTGACGCACGAACTCCGGCGCCTGCTCGGGCACGGCCAGGGGAAGGGTCAGGTCGCCTCGGGGCTGACTCGGAATCTCGACCTGGTGAAGGTTCTCCAGGGCCTGCTCGACGGCCTGGAAGTTCATGCGCAGCACCTGCTCGCCCCGCTTGCCGTATGACTTTCGGATGGAGTCCTTGACGGCCTCGACGGCCTCCCCCCGGGGCAGTATGCCGCTGAGGGCGAAGAAGCACGTCTGCATGACCGTGTTGATGCGCACTCCCAGGCCGATGCGCCGGGCCGTGGCGTAGGCATCGATGACATGCAGGCGCAGCCTCTTGTCGATGATCACCTGCTGCACCTCGCGCGGAATACGTTGAAAAACCTCCTCGGGGCCGAAGGGGCTGTTGAGCAGGAACAGCGAACCCTGCTCAGCCTGGCTGAGCATGTCGTACTTGCCCAGGAATCCGAACTGATGGCAAGCCACGAAGTTGGGACGGTGAATGAGGTAGGTCGAATGAATGGGCCGCGGGCCGAAGCGCAGGTGGGAGACGGTGACCGAACCGGCTTTCTTGGAGTCGTAGACGAAGTATCCCTGCACGTGATGGCTGGTCTTCTCGCCGATGATCTTGATGGAGTTCTTGTTGGCGCTGACGGTTCCGTCCGAGCCCAGGCCGTAAAAGACGGCCCGGGTCACGTCGTCAGGCTCGGTGGAAAAATCCTCATCGTAGTCGAGGCTGGTGTGGGTCAGGTCGTCGTTGATGCCCACCGTAAAATGGTTCTTGGGTTTGGCCGACTTGAGTTCATCGAAGACCGCCTTGATCATGGCCGGGGTGAACTCCTTGGAAGACAGCCCGTAGCGTCCCCCGATGACGCGGGGCATGCCGGCACCGTTGTTCTGGGCCCTCTCGGCCAGCGCTTCTACAACGTCCAGGTAGAGAGGCTCGCCCGAGGCTCCCGGTTCTTTGGTGCGGTCGAGGACGGCGATGGACCCGACGCCGTCGGGAAGGGCCTCGAGGAAAGCCCGGGCCGCAAAAGGACGGTAGAGGCGCACCTTGAGGCACCCCACCTTCTCGCCCTGGGCTTGCAGGTGCTCGACGGTTTCCTGGGCCGCCTCGCAACCCGATCCCATGAGGACGATGACGCGTTCGGCGTCGGGTGCGCCCAGGTAGTCGAAGAGGCGGTAGCGGCGTCCCGTCAACTGGGCGAAGCGCTGCATGACGTCCTCTACGATCCGGGGACAGCGCTGGTAGTAGGCGTTGACGCTTTCGCGGGCCTGAAAGAAGACGTCGGGATTCTGGGCCGTGCCCCGTATCACGGGCCGGTCCGGGGTGAGCGCCCGCCGCCGATGAGCTTCCACCAGCTTCTCGTCCACCATGGCTTTGACCACTTCGGCTTCGGGCAGAGCGGCCTGGGAAATCTCGTGAGAGGTGCGGAAGCCGTCGAAGAAATGCAGGAAGGGAATGCGGCTTTCAAGGGTGGCGGCCTGAGCGATCAGGGCCATGTCGGCGGCTTCCTGCACCGAGGCCGAAGCCAGCAGCGCCCACCCCGTGGCCCGCACCGCCATCACGTCGGAATGATCTCCGAAGATGGAAAGGGCCTGGGCCGCCAGCGAACGGGCCGCCACGTGGAAGACGGCCGGGGTCAACTCTCCGGCGATCTTGTACATGTTGGGGATCATCAACAGCAACCCCTGGGAAGCCGTGAAGGTGGTCGTGACCGCTCCCGCCTGCAGCGCCCCGTGGACGGCTCCGGCGGCTCCGCCTTCCGACTGCATCTCCTGCACCAGAGGAACCGATCCCCACACGTTGGGCTGGCCCGCCGAAGCCCACTGGTCGGCCAATTCGCCCATGGGCGAAGAAGGAGTGATGGGATAAATGGCGATCACCTCGCTGGTCTGGTAGGCCATGGAGACAGCCGCCTGATTTCCGTCCAGAATAGTGGTCTTGTTGCTCATGATGATACCTCCTAGACAGCAACACCGGTGCCCGAACAAACCCCTCCACTAGCGCCCTTTCACGGCGGGACCAGCGCAATCCCTGGGGCATTTGCCCCAGGCAAGCCGTCAAAAGCCGGAATCGAGCAGCGATGGGATGAGTGTTTTGAGGGTGAGGGCCAGCCGGTCGAGGTTGGAGTCGAGGTGTTTCCAGAAGTCGGTCAGGCGGGACCGGGAGGTGTCCGACACCACTTTAAGGGCCAGGACGGGTACTTGCAGGTTGGCGGCGGTGCGCAGGGCGGCGGCGCATTCCATATCGCAGACAGCGGCGCCGGTCTTCAAGTGGAGGCGTTTGCGGGCCGAGGGGAGAAGCACGGGCCGCGCCACGGTCAAACCCAGGTCGGTCAATGTCAGCAGTCCGGGTCCCAGCTTCTGCGCTTGCAAAGCCGCGGCGGCCAGCAGCGCCTCATCATGGGGGTGGAGAGATCCGTCTTGAAAGCGCCAGGCCCGCGGCAAGACCACCTGGCCCATGTTCAGCGAGGGATCCAGCCCGCCGGCCGTTCCCGTGAAGATGAGCAGGCGGGGGCGTCGCTCGCTCAACAAGGCGGCCAGCCTGCTCTCGCTGCGCCGCGCTCCCACTCCGGTGTGACGGAAATCGAGCCTTTGAGAAAGTTCGGGACTGCCCGCCTGTTCGGTCAGGCGCCGTTGCAGGCGGACGGTTTCTCGCCTGAGAGCGCAAGCGATGAGAATGGTGTCGTCAGGCGCGCTTAGATCCAGTTGATCTCGACTCCCCCGATCCCGGTTTCCAGCCTGATGGAGATGACTTTGCGGGCATCGTCGATGTTGTTGCTGCGGTAGCGGCCGCCGCCTTCCTTCTGGAAGTCGTTCAAGTCGAGTCCCGAGAGAAAGCTCTCGGAGGCCCGAAGGCGCACGCCGACGTCGCGGGGAATGCGGATTTCCACACCGCCCACGCCCACTTCGATCTCGATTTCACCCGGGTTCTCCCAGGCTCCCGAGAAGTCCAGCTCGGCTCCTCCCACGCCTCCCTCGAAGCGCATGCTCTCAAAATTGAGGTTGCCCAGGCCGGTGGCCTCCAGGGCACCGACGCCGGCCTCGATCTTGAAGCTCTTGCAGCGCACGGGATTGGCGGTCAGCATGGTCAGCCGGGTGGCGCCTACGCCCGAGGCGAGGCGCAGTTCCTCGACTTTCATGTCGGAGAGATCGATTCTGGCTTCGCCCACGCCGGCTTTGGTCGTCAGGGCCAGGACGGCCTGGGGGTTGAGGCGCAGGTCGAGTTCGTTTTTGCCGCGCGCGGTGCCGCTGGAGGTCTTCTCCAAGGTGACCTTCAGTTTGGCGGTATCTCCATCGCGGGACATTGAGACCTTGGGCTCGTAGGCTTCTTTGTTGTAGCGGGCGTCAAGCTTGTAGGTGAAGTCGTTTTCACCGGGTTGGATCATGAGCTCTCCAACCGACATGTCGACCTCCGCCTGCAAGCGGGTTTCGCCCTGAGACGGTTCAGATGACTTCATGTCTGCGTAGGTTACCTTCCCGAAATCGCCGATTTGAATGCAGGAAGCAGTCAGCAAGAGCAGGCTTGCCAGGGTCAGTTTCTGAATCATTTCTATTCCTTTCATACCGCCTCATCCGACGGCCTTGATGCGGATCCCAGCGAATCGGTTCTGCAGGCGGATTTCGACGCCCCCCTCTCCCTGCGAGAAGCGCAGCGCTTCATCGCTTTCCTCAATGTTGCCGAAGTCCGATTCGATCTTGGCTCCCTGAGTCTGGGCAGTCAGGTTGAAGGCGGCCTGGCGGGGGATCTCGAGCACCAGCGCTCCATTGCTGTTCTCGACCAGAAAAGCTCCCCGCAGCGGAGTCCGGGCCCCCACCCGGATGTCTCCGTTGGTGTTCTGCACATCCAGGGGGCCGGGGACCTCTTCTATGCTGATGTCGCGCAGACTGGTGTGGGCCACCAGCGGGCCGTTGATCCGCTCCGCTTGCAGGCCGATGCTTTCTCCGCGGACGGTGAGTCCCCCTTGCAGGTCTTCGGCCAGGATGTCGAAATGGCGCCCGTCGATCTCCACCAGTCCGGCGATTTCGTTGAGCCTGACCGAATCGCAATTATTGGTTGAGAGGCGCAGAGTGCCTCCCAGCGCGCGGGCCTCGAAGTCCTTGTAGGAGTTGCTCACGGTCACGTCGCTGCTGATGTCGGAGAGGCTGACCTGAGAGCCGACGGCGTCGATCTCGACGATCCCCTCGATGTCGTTGAGGCGCACGCTGCCGTGGTAGTTGGAAAGGCGCATGTCGCCGTCTACGCTTTGGGCCCTGATCTCTTCGTGCTGGGTGGAAAGCTGCACCAGACCGGTGACGTCTTCGGCGTGCACCGAGCCGCGTTCGTTGCTGACCGTGAGATCGCCGTTGATACGCCGGACCAGCACTGGTTCACGGCGGCTGGTGATGTCGACCGATCCGTCGATGAATTCGGCCACCACTTCGCCGCGGTTGTTTTCCAGCTTGACCGGGGCCTTCATGCGCGAGGCCCGCAGGTAGCCGTAGCCGTTGACGGCTTGCAGGGGCATGTCGTCCGGCAAGGTGATGACCATGTCGGTGCGGAAGCGGAGGTTGCTGGAGACCGAGCTGCGATTGGTGGAGATCCGCAACACCCCCTCCGACACCTCGCTTTGCAGGCGGATGCGGTCTGCCACCTCCCGAGCCTCGCTTCTTCGCGATTCATTGACGATCTTGACCAACTCGACCCGCACGCCCTCTTGCCCCTCTCCGCCCGAAATGCGCACGTCGCCGTAAAGGTTGGCTACGTGAATGCTGGTGGCTCCTTCCAGGTCGACCGAATAGGCTTCTTGCCAGCGGGGCGCGCGCTCCCAGCGGTCGTCTCGCTCCAGGAAGGGAGGCAGAAGGTTCCAATGGGCATCGTCGATGGTGCGGGCCGAGAGGCCGATGAAGATGAGGACGATGATGCCGAAGATCTCGCCGCCCCGAAAGCGCATGGCCGTCCCCAGGCGGAAGTAGTCGATAATCTTGCCCAGCCCGAAGGTCACGATGACGAGCGGCCAGTAGAAGGCGAAAAGGGGCAGAAAGTCGTACTCCCACAAGAAGTCGAGGGCGATGACGGTGCCCAGGAAGGTGAAGAAGAGTCCACCCAGCAGGCTGGTCTTGTCGGCGTTGTTGGCGGCTTCCTGGGGGTCCCAGGTGTAATGGCGCACCAGCTTGGTCAAGCCGATCCATAGGAAAAAGGCGGGGATGATCAGGCGCAGAATCTCGATGACCGAGATGTCCCAGTCCATGACCTGGTAGAGGAAGAAAAAGACCCCTACGCCGATCAGGATCACCCCGGTGGTCAGAGTTGAAAGACTTCGTCGTCCAGCCATGGTTCAGCTCTCCTTGCCTTCTGCCTCGTGGTCCTCTTGGTCCGCTTGGGGGGAGGAGGACTCGGAAGCGGTTTGCCGGGTCGGGGCGGGTGGCTGGGGCGGCTCGCTTTCCGGCGCTGCACTCGGCACCTCGGGCTCAGGCGGCGCTGAGGCTTGAGGAGGCTGAGGCGGCGCAGCGGCAGCGCTTCCCCCGTAGGCGTTGCCGGCAGGTCTTCCGCCATGGGAAGCCTGAGTCTGCTGCTCTCCGTTTTCGCCGCGCCGGTAAAAATCGAAGATCAGATAGACTCCGATGGCCACGAAGACCAGCGGCCACAGATAGTCGAACAAGTCGCGGATGCTGACCAGGCGCAGGTTGTCGAGAAAGAAGAGCGCTCCCAGGCCGATCAGGGCGATGCCCCAGATGGGAACGTTTTCGCGGGCTCCATTTCCCACGGGCTGGCCCGTTTGGGCTCGGCGTATCTTGCGCCTGATGATGTCTTGAGCCGAACGGTAGGCGTCGACGATGGTGTAGAGGTAAAAGACGATGGAGGCGAAAATGAAGATCACCGAATAGTCGGCCAGCATGACCAGTCCGGCGAAGATGGCGAAGTGTTGCACGGCCTTGACGTATTGGTTGTTGTAGACGGCCCCCAGTCCGGGCAGAAGTCCGAAAAGCGCGGCCCGTCCGGCCGAGTAGTTGCTGAGGTCGGATTCGCTGGCCAGTCCGGCCAGTTCGGCGCCCGCCACCAGGCAGTCGGTACAGTAGTAGCGACCCTTGATGGAGTGGGCCCGCTCGATGGGTTGCGGCAGTCCGCAAGAGTGACACTGCACCTTGCGGCCCTGCTGCGAATCGCTGGGATTGGATTGGGTAGTCATAGTTTCTCTAGTCTCTTAAGTGGCGTGTATTTTGCCCTATCGATCCTCTTCCGGCGCTTGCGGAGAGCTGGCTGGGTTGCCCTCTCCAGGCTCTTGAGAACCTTCCTCATCGCCTTCCTGACGCAGCTTGTCCTCCTGCTCCTGCACGGAATCCTGATAGCTCTTGAAGAGTCCCGTTACCAGGTGGTAGTCGAGGCGTCCGGTGACGTCCTCGGCCCACAAGGAGATCTCGTTCCACATGCGCTGGCGGGCGTCCTGCATCTTGCTCCAGTAGGAAGAAACCTGGGTGGCGGCTCTCTGTCCGCCCTCGCGCAGATTGGAGAAGGTGAGGTCGGAGGCGCTCAGCCCCGAGAAACCCGGTCCCAGCACGTTGACCATCAGCGACAGGAAGACGAACATGATTCCCGTGGCGAAGGCGAAGCGCTGGGTCAGGAAAGGCTGCAAAGTGGGCAGCAGCAAGTCTCTCCACAGGGAGCGCTTGTCGGGGATGCCCGAGGTCTTGCGCAGGATCGCCTCCACGAGTCCGGGGGGCGGGTCGAGTTCCGGAAACGCCTTGAAGTCGGTTTGCATGCTGCGCAGTTCGTCCATCAGCAGGCGGCAGCGGGCACACGACTCCAGGTGCTCTTCCAGAGCGCTCTGGACGGGCGGCTTCAGTTCGCCTTCCAGATAATCGCTGAGCAGTGTTTCCAGTTGTGCGCAATTCATATTCATTCGCTCGCTCCGCGGCGGGTTCGGCCGGGCCGGGACGCCCCCGCGGTCTCGCGTTACCGTTTCCGTTCAGGCCTCAAGGCCCTTGCCCCGCTTTCGCTGGTCGGTCAGGACCTTGGCCAGTTCCACTCTTCCGCGGTTGATGCGCGATTTGACCGTACCTAGCGGAATGTCGAGGAGATCAGCCATTTCTTGATAGGTCATCTCCTGCAAGTCGCGCAGCACCACCGCTTCTCGCAGCTCCGGCGTAAGCTGGTCCAGTCCGTCCATCAGGAACTCGGCCTTCTCCTTCACATAGAGATTCTGGAAGGGATTGGGAAGTCCTGATTCGGCTTTGAAGTCGATGGCCTCCAATTCGTCGCTTCCGGCCACTTTGCGGTCGTGCTTGCGGGCCCGGTAGTTGTCGATCAACAGGTTGCGCCCTACCCGCATGACCCAGTTTCTCAGCGGACCAGCCTGGGGCCGGTAGCTGTCCAGGTTCTGGTAGACCTTGAGAAAGACGTCCTGCGTCAATTCTTCGGCCAGATCGAAGCGTCCGGTGTATCGGTAAGCCATGTTGTATATCTTCCGGTTGAGGCTTTCCACCACGCTTTCCCAGGCACGGGAATCTCCATTGATGCATCGCTTGGCAAGCTTTGCGTCGGTTGTTTCCAAGGCGTCTTCCTCGGCCTCTCATAGTGACCCTTTCACCGTATGCGAACGGATAGGGCCCTGAAAATGTTCCATGACGCGGACGGAACGCTGCCTCTGATTGTGACAGATCGGGGTAAAGGCTGGAAGATCAGTCCTTTGGCGGGGTAGGGGGGAGGCGTCTCCTGCCGTAGCGGCGCAGCAGGTGGAGGGCCGTCGGATAGGCCAGCGCTCCCAGCAGGATGGCTATGACCATGGAACCGAAGAAGGCGGGAACCAGCAGATCCCACTGGCCGGCCAGGCTCCGCCAGTAGGCCGGAGAGAAGAGATCCTCCAGGCCGGGATGGGGAAGACTGCTCGCTACCGCACCTCCCAGCAGCAGGTAGCCGAACCAGGCTGCGAAAGCGTAATAGGGCACCATCCACCAGGGATTGTTGGTGTAGACGCCGAGCAGGATGGCTACCCGGTTGAGGCGGAAAAAGAAGGCGATCAGCAGGCCGAGAATGGTGTGCAGACCGAGGAAGGGCGAGAAGCCCAAGAAGACGCCCACGGCGTAGGCCAGGGCGGTGCGGCGGGGAGACTCGCCCAGCCCGAGGAGCTTGCGCAGTTGTTTACGCATTCCCGTCTCCGAAGTGCTGGTAGCCGGAGATCTTCAGAGGACGCCGCTTTCCCCGGAGGTCGCGCAGGAAGATTGCGGGAGGCCCCTGCTCCAGGTGTCCGATGAGCCCGCAATGCTGTCCCCGAGGCAAGGGGCATTGCTCCAGTTCCAGGACGCGCTGGGGATCGAGGCTGAAGAGCAGGGCGTAGTCCTCGCCTCCCTTGAGGGCGGCCTGCAGGCGTGGCTCGGTCTCGTCGGCCGCCTCTTCCGGCTCCTGAGCGCGCAGAAAGTCGTTCAGGGCCCGCTCCTCGAGGACGGCCGCGAGGCGGCTGCTGCGCAGCAGGTGGCCCAGGTCGGCGCAGAGTCCGTCGCTGAGATCGATCATGCTGCGGGCCAGCTCCCGGCTCTGCAGCCAGCATCCCGCCTGCAGCGGCGGCTGAGGACGCAGCAAAGCCTCCCACAGGCGTCCGCGGCGGGGATCGCCCTTGCCCTGCCGCAACTCCCCGCCATCCTCGACGGCGCTCAGGTCGGGATCGTGGCGGCGCAGGGAGAGGAGTCCGCGGCGGGCCAGGCCCAAGTGTCCGGCCACCGCCAGCCCCTCGCCCGCCCGTCCGCCTGAGCGCAGCACTGCTTCGCCTTTCTCGAGGTATCCCCAGGCCGTGACGGTGATTTGAACCTGAGAGGCGGCGGCCAGATTGCCTCCGATGAGCGGACAATGCCAGTGGCTGCAGGCTTGCAGGAGGCCTTCCAGCAGACAGTGTGCCCACCGCTCGCCGGTATCCTGGGGGAGGCACAGGCTGAGCAGGGCGGCGTGAGGACGCGCCCCCATGGCCCCCAGGTCGCTGAGGCTGACGGCCAGGGCTTTGTGTCCCAAGAACGCCGGCGAACTCCAGCGGCGGCGGAAGTGCACGTCCTCGACCAGGGTGTCGGTGGTGACGAGCAGGCGCCGGGCGAAGGAAGGGTCGAAGACGGCGCAGTCGTCCCCGATGCCGGTCAGGAGTCCTTCGGGAACCTCTTGGCGGCGCTGGGCGATCCAGTCGATAAGTTGGAATTCGCGCATGTCGGGTGAAGGGCTTCAGGCCTTTTCCAGGGATTCCTCCTCGGCGGCTCTCCCCTCTTCCACCAGTTTGCTGCGGGTCTTTTCCACAAAAAGCTGGTTGATGACCTTCATGAATTCCCCAACGTCGTCGAATTCCAGGTAGACCGAAGCGAAGCGCAAATAGGCCACCTTGTCCAGTTTGAGCAGCTTTTCCATGAGCATGCGGCCTACTGCCTGGGAAGAGAGTTCGCGCTGGCTGCTTTCCATCAAACGCCGCTCCACCGCGTCCACGATCTCCTCAAGGGTCCGCGCCTTCACAGGACGCTTCTCGCAGGCTTTGAGCAGTCCGCTGAGCAGCTTGGAACGGTCGAAAGCCTCGCGGGTGCCGCTCTTTTTCACCACCATGAGAGGAATTTCGTCTATCCGTTCGTAGGTCGTGAAGCGCTTCTCGCAGTGCAGGCACAGGCGCCGCCGCCGCACGACGCTCCCTTCGGCAGCTTCGCGGGTGTCGACGACCCGGTCGCGAGGATGTCCGCAGAAAGGGCAGCGCATCCGACATAGATACCATTTCCGGCGAATGGGATACAATGGCGCCTGCCGATATGAAACGTCTTCTCATCTATCTCGCCGCCCTGCTGGCAGGGTCAGCTTGGCTCTCGGCCCAGCAGGCATCCGATTCCCCGGGGGCGGACGATCCCCAGAATCTGCTCAACATACAGTTCCAGGAAGACCTGCGCGTTTTCACCGTGATGGCGGCCATCAATGCGGCCGGATTCGACTACGAAAAGGACGGCCAGTCCATGTCGGACGTCCGCCAGTCCGTCCGCTCAGCGCTGGAGCAGAGCCTGGACGAGTCGATGAAAGCCCGCCTGGCCGCCAGCTTCCAGCAGCATGCCCAAGTGGCCTCTCCCCGCGACCGGCACGTGGCCTACACCTCCCTGGCTCTGATTCTCTCGGGACCGCCCGACTTCCAGCTCAATATGAAAGAAGCCGACATGCCCGGCGACACCTGGCGCGTGCGCGGCTTTCAGTCTTTGCTGGCCGATTTTTTCAAGATGGGCAAGATCGACGAGCTGTGGGACCGCTACCGCTCGCGCTACACCACCGAGCTGGCCGGATACGTCCCCGTGCTGCGGGAGTCCATCCGCCGCACGCTGGACTACTTTCGCATTCCCGTGCGGGTCATGGTCGATCGCCGCATCATCCTCATCCCCGACCTGCTCAACGCCCACGACATCGTCAACGCCCGTAACCTGGAACGCACCTATTACGTGGTGGTGGGGCCCACCGACGATCCCTCCAACAACGTCGTTCAGTTGCAGCATGAGTATCTGCATACCCTGGTCGATCCGCTGATGGCGCGTCAGAGCAAGGTATTGGAGGAGCACCGCGGACTCTTCGAGCTGGCCGAGGCGCAGCCTCAAATGCGCTCGGTCATCCAGCAACGCTACGAACTGATGGTCATCGAATCGCTCATCGAGGCCATTCAACTGCGCATGAACCCGCCTCCGGAGGAAGCCATGAAGGAGCGCACCGTCCGCCTCTTTCGGGAAGGTCTGGTGCTGTTTCCTTTCTTCTACCGCTCCCTGGCCGATTACGAAGAGAACGAACTGCTGGCTCTTCCCTCCTTCCTCGACATCATCCTCCAGAACATCGACGAGAAGTCGGTGGAGGAAGACCGCAGGGCCGTCGTCCGCATGGAGCAGGAGATGGAGGCCGAACGGGCCGCAGCCGAGGCTGAATTGGCGGCCAAGAACGAGGACGTGCGCCTCCACAACCGCCGGGTGCAGTTGCTGCAGGAAAGCGGACGGATGATGTCGGAGAACCGCCTGCAAGAGGCCGAAGAAACCCTCCGCACGCTCCTCTCCGAATATCCGGATGAGCCGGCGGCGCTCTTCTACATGGCTCAACTCAAGTCCAAGGTCGGACTTCATGACGAGGCTTACGGCTGGTACCGCAAGACCTTCGAGTCGCAGGCCGAAGCCTGGATCAAAGCCTCCTCGCTGCTGCGCATGGGACGCATCGACGCCGCCCGGGGACGCTTCGATCAGGCCCGCCAGCGCTTTCAGGCCGTGCAGCAGTTGGAAGGCGACTTGCGGGGAGCGGAGGAGGAAGCCCGCGACCTGCTCAGCAAGCTTCCGCCCGCCCAGTAGAGGCCGGCTTTCGCAGGTCCGGCTGCCATGCAAGTTACACGGACCACTGTCAAGAACATCCTCACTCGGGCCTCCGGGTATCTGAAAGAGGTCTGTTCCCACTCCCTGCAACCCTACCGCGGATGCACCCTGGGCAACTCGCTCTGCGGAGTGGGCTGCTATGTGCGTCACAACCAGTGGGTCACCCGGGGACGTCCCTGGGGAAGCTTCCTGGAAGTGCGCGAAAACGCCGCCGCCTCCTACCTCGAGCGCTATGCCGCCGAACGCCGCTGGGCGCGCCGCCTCCGGGGAGGCCTGTCGATCTTTCTCTCCAGCGCCACCGAGCCTTTCCTGCCTCAGGAAAAGCGTTATGGGATTACCGGGGAAGTGCTGCGGGCCATGTTGCAGAGTCCGCCCGATGAATTGATCTTGCAGACTCACAGCCATCGGGTTGGGGACCACCTCGAGCTGCTCCACCAGTTGGCCCAGGCGACAAGCCTGCGCGTTCATATTTCTATCGAGAGCGACCGGGATCGCCTGCCGGGGCTTCCGCCTCCCGCCTCCAGCGTGGAAAAGCGTTTTGAGGCCGCGCGGCGGCTCAAGCAGGGCGGACTTTTCACCGTCGTCACCGTCTCGCCTATGCTGCCCGTCCGTGAGCCTGAGGTCTTCTTTCAACGGATCGCCGACTGCGCCCAGGCGGTCGTGCTCGACCATTTCATCGGCGGAGACGGCACTCCCGACGGCCGCCGCACCCGGGCCACCGGGCTGCCTGAGGCTATGGAGAAGGTCGACCCCGAGTGCCTGAATCTCGACTACCGCGACCGCATGGCCGAGGTGGCCCGCCGCTACCTCCCCGGACGCGTCGGCATCGGCGCCTCGGGATTTGCAGGCCGGTATGAAGGGTGAGGAAGTACCCTGGCCCTTCAGGTCACCCAATCGGCACGGGGGCTGAGGGTGCTGGTGCCGTCCACCAGGGAACGGATCTTGGCCAGCAGCACGTCGATCGCCACCCTGTTGGCTCCGCCCTCCGGAATGATCAGGTCGGCGAAGCGCTTGGAGGGTTCCACGAACTCGCGGTGCATGGGCTTGACCGTCCTCAAGTACTGCTGGATGACGCTCTGCAGGCTGCGTCCGCGCTTTTCCATGTCGCGCTTGAGGCGGCGGATGAAACGCACGTCGTCATCGGTGTCGACATAGAGCCGCAAGTCCATCAACTCGCGCAGATCGGGATCGCAGAGGATGAGGATGCCGTCCACGATAATGACCCGTTCCGGTTGCGCAGCAATGGTTTCCTTCTTGCGGGCATGGGCGGCGAAATCGTAGATGGGTACCTCGACGGAGCGGCCATCGAGAAGCTCTTTGAGGTGCTCGATGAGCAGAGAGGACTCAAGCGAGTCGGGATGGTCGTAGTTGAGCCGGCAGCGCTTCTCGAAACTGAGATGGCTTTGGTCCTTGTAGTAGGAGTCGTGCTGCAGCAGGGTGACGGCGTCGGCTCCGATCTCGCGGATCAGCTTTCGCACCACGGTGGTCTTGCCGGACCCGGTGCCTCCGGCAACGCCGATGATGATCGGCCTCATGACATGCTCTAGCCCTTCATAAGCAGTTTCTTCAGGACCCCTTCGCGGGTCAGCGTGTATTCGCCGGGCAGGGTTTCCTCCACCGCCGGACGGTAGCCCTTCACCGTCCAGCCGGTCTCCGCCAGGCGTTCCAGGACCCAGGCCCTGACGCGGGGACGATCCTCGCATTCCAGGTAGGCTTCCAGGATCTTCTCGCGGCGGCTCTGGTCGTCGCCCGAGAAAAAATAGTCCATGGCGGCCAGCAAGACGTCGTCGTCGTCATCCTCAAGATAGAGGGCCACCGCCTCGTCCAGCTCGGGTGAGCGCTCCACGTCATTGACGGCCCGCAGCACCTGAGCGATGGGATCGGAACTGGAAGGCGGGTTCTCCCACTGGTAATGAAGCCATTCCACCAGCTTGTCCCGGTATTCCTCCGCGGGCAGGATGCGCCGCAGCCCCTCCAGCGGCCAGTAGACTTGGCGTTCCGAGCGCAAAAAGCGCATCAGCGGATCGACCATCTCCCGGCCCATCTGCTCGATCCATCCCACTAGTTGCTGCTTCTCCTGTTCGTCCTGAGTGGTGGGCGAAATGTTGACCTTGAAGCGGTCGAGAGCGCCCAGGCAGGAGTCGGGAGTCCCCATCTCCAGCAGCCGCTGCACCGCATTGATGCGGTTGGCGGCCTCGCCGTGAGGCTCCCGAGCCTTCTTGCGCAAGCGTTCGATCTGCTTCTCGGGCGAACGTGAGAACAGTGATGACAGCCAACTCATAGACACTGCTTACGATAGCTCTTTGGGCGTAGGCTTTCAAACCCCCTCCCGCTGGCGCAAGAACAACCTCCAAGCTCCCGACTCCCAAGAGGGGACTGTCCTCCCTATAATGACCGATATGAAAGCCATCGTGATCAGTGAGCCCGGCGGACCCGAGGTGTTGCGCCTGCGCGAGGTGGAGGAACCTGGGCTGGAGGGCGACGAGATTCTGGTGAGGGTTTCGGCCACCGCCCTCAATCGAGCCGACTGCTTGCAGCGGCGCGGACTCTATCCGGCGCCTCCCGACGCTCCCGCCGATATTCCCGGTCTGGAATTCGCCGGTCAGGTGGAAGCCCTGGGTCCCAGAGCCTCGCGCTTTCGGGCCGGCGACCGCGTCATGGGACTTCTCAGCGGAGGCGGCTATGCCGAAAAAGTGGCCGTCCCGGAGAGCCAGGTGCTAGACATCCCCGAAGAGTGGAGCGATGAAGAAGCCGCCGCTTTTCCCGAGGCCTACTTCACCGCTTACGACGCCCTCTTTCCCCAGCTCGGCCTCAAGATGGGAGAGCTCATCCTCATCCACGCCGTGGGCAGCGGCGTCGGTCTGGCCGCCCTGCAGCTCAGCAAAGCCGCCGGAGCCGGGGTGCTGGGAACGGCGGGCAGCCGCCAAAAGCTCGAGAAAGCCCGCCAGTTCGGACTGGATGAGGCCATCTGCTACAAAGAGCAGGACTTCGCCCAAGAAGTCGAACGATTCACCCGAGGAAAAGGCGTTCAAGCCGTTCTCGACTTCGTGGGAGCCGACTATTTCGCCCGCAACCTTCAGGTTCTGGCCCCTCTGGGCCGCCTCATCATCGTGGGACTGCTGAGCGGAGCCCAATGCCCGGCCGACCTTTCCCAAATCTTGCGCAAACGCCTGCGGGTCATGGGAACGGTGCTGCGGGTTCGCGACGGCTGGGAAAAAGCCCAGTTGACGGAACGGGTCAGGCAATGCGTGCTGCCGCTGGCTGCTTGGGGCGAAATCGTTCCGGTGCTGGACAGCATCTTCGACCTCTCCCAGGCCCCCGAAGCCCACCGCCGCATGGAAGCCAACCGCAACTTCGGCAAGATCGTCCTGCGCTGCAACGGGTGAACTTAGCTGGGCCGGCCGGCCCGCCAGGTGTTTTCCGTCAGCCGGGCTACAGTCCTGAATCCGAGAATCTCGACCTCGAGGAGATCGCAGTGATGGAGCAAGGGATCCGTTGCCGACACGGCCAGGCCATGCGACTCCAACAGGTTCGACTGCAGACTCAACAGCTCAGCCTGCCTCAGAGGCCAGGGACGGTGACGCACACGGGCTTGAATGAGGCGGTCCTTGTGGGCCGTGTAGAGGCAATAACGTTCGGTCAGAAAGAAGTCCAGCGAATCCGGCAAGACCTGGGGCAGAGGTTCCCCAACCTTCCAGGACGCCTCAAAGTGCGCCTCAGCCACACCCCGCTCGATTCGTCTGCTGCTGTAACGGATGACGGCAGCGTCAGGGACACATTGCATGTCAGCGTGAAAGTAAGGCAGATGATAAAAGCGCCGGGCCACTTCCACCATGAGGCGGTGGGATGCGTCCAGGGAGAAGAACCAGACACCGGGCTGGCGGTGCCGGTGAACGTAAGTACGCACGTTCAACTCCACCATGGCCCGCAATCCGGGGATAGCCGGCAGGCCGGGGCGGCGGATGCCGTCCATGGTAAAGGGAACGGCGCCGATCCAAGCCTGCCCGTCGAAGGTGTCGACCGTGAGTCCCGAGGGCAGGCGCGACTGAATCGCCTGCGGCGGCAACGGCCAATGAAGGAAGAGCAGGTTGCGCCAATTCTGCCGCATGATCGGCCCAGCGCCGTCAGTCTCCCGCATCCTCACTCGGTCGCTTTCCTGGGGGGCCTCGGCGTTCATGACGATCACGATAGCATTCTTGCCGCCGGGACGGGATTGGGCGAAAATGGCGGCCCGTGAAACCGCTCAAAAAGTCGATCAAGAAAGACTCCGCCTGGGGCGGAGGCTGCCTGATTCTCTTCGGGTTGCCCTTCCTGGGCGCAGGGGTGCTGGTCGGATCCATCGCCTTCGGGTCCATGGCCGACTGGTGGGAGATCAGCAGCGGTTGGGTCGAGGTGCCGGCCACCATTCTGCAAGCCGACCTGGAGACCCATACCGGCGATGACAGCACCACTTACTCGGTCAAGGCGCTCTACGAGTACGAATTTCAAGGCAAGTTTTACGAGAATGATCGAGTCGCCCTGACCGGCGGAGCCGACAACATCGGCAGCTTCCACCACGACGCCTACCGCGAGCTGGACGAGCACAGACGCTCGGGAGAGCCTTTCATGTGCTGGGTCGATCCCGATGATCCCGGCCGCTCCATCCTCTATCCCGACCCCCGCTGGGGATTGTTGCTCTTTATGGGCGGTTTCTCGCTGGTCTTTTCGGGCGCGGGATTGGGCGTCATGATCGCGGGCCTTTTCGGCTGGAGAAAAGGAGCCGTCCAGGAGAAGCAGGAAAAGCGCCATCCTTCCCAGCCCTGGCTGTGGAAAGAGGAATGGAAGGATAGCCGCATCAAGGGCTCCTCCCGGCGCCAATTCTGGTTCATGGCCTTTTTCGCCGGCGTCTGGAACTTGATCTCCTGGCCGATAGCGCTGCTCATCATTCCCTCGGAGTTGGAACAGGAAAACCTGGCGGTCCTCATCGCGCTGCTCTTTCCCCTGGTGGGCCTGCTGTTGGCCTACGCGGCCGTTCACATGTACTTGAAGTGGCGCAAGTTCGGGGACACCGTGCTGGAAATGTCGAGCATGCCGGGCGTGATCGGAGGCTATCTTTCAGGACGCCTGCTCACCGGCGTCAAGTCGGTGCCCCCGGACGGCTTCCGGCTCAGCCTCAACTGCGTCCACCAGCGGGTCACCGGGTCTGGGGACAACCGCAAGACCCGGGAGACCGTTCTCTGGCAAGAAACCGCCCATGTTCCCCCCGAGCGGGTCGAGCCGGGAATGAAGGGGTGCATGATCCCGGTTCGTTTCGCCATACCCTACGACGCCCAAGGCACCGACGAGTCCAACCGCAACGACAAGGTGATCTGGAAGTTGAAGGCCTCGGCCGAAATGCCGGGGATCGACTACTCCAGCGATGTCGAAGTGCCGGTCTTCAAGACCTCCGACAGCAATCCCGACTTCAAGTTCGAAGAGAGCTTCGAGATGGAGCCGGAGAGCGTTGACGAGGTCGTCAAGAGCCTGTCCGACTACGGAATCGAGGTGGAAGAAACGCCTCGGGGACGCCGCTACCGCTTCAAGCCCAAACGGGTGAAGGGCCTCTTCCTCGGCATGGCCCTGGTTTTTCTCGTCTGGACCGGGATCGTGGCGGCCATAGCCTGGGCAGGCGCGCCTCTCTTCTTTGTGGCCGTCTTCGCCCTCTTCGACGTCCTCCTGGTAGTCGGCTTCTTCAGCCTCTGGCTGGGGGAGAACGTGGTCATCACCAGTCCGGGCGGGCTGTCGTTCTCAGGCGGAATGCTGGGCCTCTCCCGCTCGCTGACCGATGTCTTCCCCGTCGACATCGAAAAGCTCGACATCTCCCCGGGCCTGACCGTCAACGACCGGGTCTACTATCGAATTCAACTCGTCACCTGCGACGGAAAAAAGCACACCCTGGCCTCCCAACTCGACAACAAGCGCCTGGCCCGCCGCCTGGTCCGCGAGTTCGAGGAGCCCTGGAAAGACGCTTAAGGACCGGCCCTCCTTCGCCTGGCTGCCGAGGGCTTCGCGGTTAGGGCTCCTGCACCGTATGCAGACGATTAACAGCAGGGTCTTCCAAGACCTGGCGCACTCCCGATGGCCACACGATCTCGACGCGGTCGACCTTTTCAATCTCACCCAGCCCGAAAGCAATGACCGCTTCGCTGGCGGAAAGATAGGAACGCCCCGAGGTCAGCTCGCGGACCCAGGTCGATGACCCGGCGGTCAGCCGCAAACGGGCTCCGTAGCCGCTGCGGTTGCTCTTGTTTCCCTGAAGGCGCAGACGGATCCAGTTGCCCTGGGGGTGATCGTTGCGCAGCAGGCGGGCGGGTCCGCCGTTTTCGGTGATGACGAGGTCGAGGTCTCCGTCGGCATCGATGTCGGCCCCGGCCAGTCCGCGTCCCACGATGGGCACCAGCAGGGGACTCTGCGGCGGTTCCTGGGAAGGCTCGAAGCTGCCTTCCCCCTTGTTCCAGAAGAGCTGGGCCGGCTGACGGTAGGATTGGCTGGCCTGGGTGCGGGCGATGTCGGGCTCGATGTGTCCGTTGACGATGAGGACGTCGAGGCGTCCGTCGCTGTTGAAGTCTTCGCAGAGGAGTCCGAAGGCCAGCGTCATCAAGGTGGGGAGTCCGATGCCCGAAGGGGCCGCGTCGTCTACGAAGAAGCCATTCCCGATGGCGCGGAAATAAGCTGACATCTCGTGTGAGAAGTTGCCGATCACCACGTCGCTGAGGCCGTTTCCGTCCAGGTCGCCCGAGTCGATTCCCATGCCTCCCCGGGCGGCTCCCGATTCGCTGTAGGCCATGCCGCTGTCGATGCCTTCCTCCCTGAAGAACGCGTTGCCGGCGTTGATGAAGAGGAAGTTTCGGACCGTGTCGTTGGCCACCGCGATGTCGGGCCATCCGTCCTGATTGTGATCGAGCACCACCACCCCCAGCGCCTTCCCCTTGTGCTCGGCCAGGCCCGCGGCGGCGCTCACGTCTTTGAAGGAGCCGCCTCCCAGGTTGCGGTAGAGCTTGTTGGCCACGCTGGGATAGACCTCGGGGGTGCAGTAGGTGCGATGAACGCCGTCAGGACTGCAAGGGATGTCGCCGTCGGCGGACCACTCCACGTAGCGTCCCACGAAGAGGTCGAGGTAGCCGTCGCGGTCGTAGTCGAGCCAGGCCGCGCCCGAGCCGAATCCGCCCTCGCTCAATCCGGCGCGCTGGGTCACGTCCTGAAAGCGCCCCCGGCCCAGATTGCGGAAGAGACGCTGCTGGCCCACTCCGCTCAAGAAAAGGTCGGTGAGTCCGTCGTTGTCGAAGTCTCCCGCCGCGGCGCCCATGGCGTAGAAGGAGGCCTCCAGTCCCGACTGTCTGGTGACGTCTTGAAAGCGTCCCTCTCCCAGGTTGCGGTAGAGGGCTCCCTGGGGCCCTTGGGCGCTGTCGCCCCTGAGAGGGGCCCCGTTGAGCAGGTAGAGGTCGGCCAGACCGTCCCCGTCGAAGTCGAAAAAGGCCGCTCCCGAACCCATCGTTTCCGGCAGCAGGCGGTCGTCGGAGGCCGCGTTGAAATGTCTGAAGTCGATGCCGGCTTGGGCGGTGATGTCAGTGAAGGTGGGGCTGGGAATCTGCTCCTCGGGTGCCTCTTCATCCGAGGCCGAGGCGGCGTCCTGTGCGGACGGTTGGCAGGCGGCGGCCAGCGCCGCCGCAAGCATCAGCGCGGGGAGCAGGGACTTCATCGCTGTTGCCCCCAGTTCTTGAGATCGTGTTTGTTCAAGTAGTAGGGCAGGTTGCGCTCGTCGATCCCCAGGAGTTCGGCGGCCTTCCGCCGCACGCCTCCGGCTTCTCTCAGGGCCTGCTTGAGGATGCGGCGCTCCTCGCAGGCCAGCGATTCGCGCAGATTGAATCCGCTGGACTGAGGCTGGGCCTGCTGCTGCACGTTGGCAGGGATGTGGCGCATGGTCAAGACCTTTTCCTGCTCCAGCAATACGGCTCTTTCCAGCACGTTGCGCAGTTCCCGGATGTTGCCGGGCCAGTCGTAGTCCTGCAAGGTGCGCATGGCCTGAGGTTGGATGGAGCGGATGGGCTTGGCGAAGCGCAGGCTGAATTCCTCCAGGAAGGCCTTGGCCAGCACCTCGATATCGTCGCGGCGCTGGCGCAGGGGAGGGATGGGGATGGTGATGACGTTGATGCGGTAGTAGAGGTCCTTGCGGAAGTTGCCCAGCCGTATCTCTTCTTCCAGGTCGGCGTTGGTGGCGGCGACGATGCGCACGTCCACCGTGGTGGAGCGGGTCTCGCCCACCCTCTCGAAGGTGCCCTCCTGCAGCACCCGCAGCACCTTGGACTGGGCGGCGGCGGGCATGCAGGCGATTTCGTCCATGAAGAGCGTGCCCTGGTGAGCCACCTTGAAGCGTCCTTGGCGGTCGTTGAGGGCGCCGGTGAAGGACCCCTTGCGGTGTCCGAAGAATTCGCTTTCGAAGAGGTCGAGCGGCACGGCGCCGCAATTGACGCGCACGAAGGGCCGCTGGGCGCGATGGCTGAGGCGGTGAATCAGGCGCGACACTTCGTCCTTGCCCACCCCCGATTCTCCCAGCAGAAGGACGCTGGAATCGCTGGGAGCCGCCGCCCGCACTACCTCCAGCACCTGCTTCCAGCCCTGGCTGACGCCCAGGGGTTCACGTCGGCGGTCGGCGGCTCCCGCTCCCGAACGCAGGTAAGCCAGTTCCCGCCTCATGCCGCTCTCCTGCAGGGCTCGTTCCACCACCAGCAGCACCTTCTCAGGATCGGCCGGCTTTTGCAGAAAGTCGCAGGCGCCCGACTTCATGCACTCCACCGCCGAGGGCACGTCGGCGTAGGCCGTCAGCACCACCACCGGGAGAGCCGGCGCGCGCTTGCACAGCGAGCGGGTCAATTCGATCCCGTTCATTCCCGGCATCCGCAGGTCGGTGATCACCCCGTCCAGGCCCTGCAAGGAATCGTCTTCCTCCAGTTCCCCGGGGTCGGCGGCGGTGCGCACCTGGTACCCGTTGCGTTCCAGGATGCGGGCCAGCGAGTCTCGTACGTACTCTTCGTCGTCTACAACCAGAATGGTGCCTTTGCTCTTCATGTCGTTGCGTCGT